>JAHLLQ010000009.1 GCA_020444065.1 bacterium
TTGGTGGATGTGGGGACGTTTTGGGCGTTTGGCTGGGAGGCTGAGGCGCGGGGTGTTTACTCCAAACCGATCTGGCGATACGCCTCTTCCAGGACTTCCGCGCTTTCCATGAGTTTCTCGTGCTCGGGTTCGGCGAGTGTGAGTTCGAGGTGTTCGACGGCCCCGGCGCGGCTGATGAGCGTGGGGATCGAGAGGCAGACTTCGTGCAGTCCGTACAGGCCGTGAAACTGGCGGCTGACGGTGTAGAGAGAATGCTGCGAGTGCGAGAGGGATTCGGCCAGGCGCACCGTGGCGAGGCCGATTGCGAAGTGCGTGGCGCCTTTGCGTTCGATGATTTCGTAGGCGGCGCGGCGCACGTCTTTGCTGATCTCGCGCTTCTGATCATCGCCGAATGGAATGCCGTGCAGGCGACAGTATTCTTCGACGTGAAAGGCGCCTATCATAGCGCGGCTCCAGACCATGACTTCGCTGTCGCCGTGCTCGCCGATGACGTAGCCGTGCACGTTGCGCGGTGCGATGCGGCAGTGCTGGCTGATCAGTTGGCGGAATCGTGCGGTGTCGAGCACCGTGCCCGAGCCGAACACGCGCGAGGGCGGCAGGCAGGAGAGCTTCAGCGCGACGCGCGTCATGATGTCGACGGGATTCGTGACGATCAGGAAGAGCGCTTCGGGGTTGTTGACGGCCAGCCTTGGGAAGAACGTTCGATAGATGTCGACGTTGCGGCGAACGAGATCGAGGCGGGACTCGCCGGGCTTCTGGGCCACGCCGGCGGTGATCACGACCAGGTCGCAATCGGTGAGGTCGGGGAGATCGATAACGCTCAGCGAAACGTTTTTGGAGAACGGGACGCAGTGCTGGAGGTCCATCAATTCGCCTTCGGCGCGACGGCGATCCATATCGACCAGCAGGATCTCGTTCGCGACGCCGGCCTGGATCATCGCATAGGCGGTGGTGGAACCCACGGCGCCGACGCCGACGATGGCAATGCGTTCGATTCCACGACTTGGTTTGGCGAGCATTCACGCCTCCTGACACCGGAATGCCGCCCTCACCCAATTCCCAAAAACGTTGATAGCAATTCCCTCGCCCGCACGGCAAGCGTAAGGCTGAGATCGGTTATTGCTCTTCGGTCGTGCGGATGGATTCGAGTCCGAAGAATTCGGCGCAGGCGGTGTTGCGCCAGTGCTCGGGGTCTTCGGTGATATCGTCGAAGTGAATCGTCTCCGGCTCGTCTTCGATGGGCGCGACGACGAGGTTCATTTCGCCGTTGGCGAGCGCTTCCTCGATACGGGCGTAGCGTGCTTCGAGCAGTTCATCGTACGGGGTGGCCTTGCCGAGCGATTTCGCCGCTTCGATCGGATTGTCCGCCGTGCCGAGCAGACCCGCCAACAGGATCAGTCGTCCCGCCAACTGCACGTGCTTCCAGTGAGGGATTTCTTCGAGGGCGGAACGACGGCGCCACAATTCAGCTCCGGCTGCGAGCGATGCAAACGCACCCAGCAGGAAGAAGAAATAGATCACGCCGAGTGTACGATCCGGCGGATCGTCGCCAATGCTCCACGCCGCGGGGAAGAAACCCGCGTACCCGATTCCAACCGCAACGACCGGCATTGCCCAGAGCATCCAGCGCGGGCAGTTTGCGAGATACTGCGCCGACCAGCGGATCGCAAACGGCAGGGCCAGGATGCATGTGCCGATCAGAACGGGCTCGAACAACCAGGCGAGGATGTACTCCGTACCAAACGAAAAGGTCATACCCAGTGCACCGAAGATTCCGGGGTGGGACTCGACGGCTTCCATGCGTTGCGAATTACCCGGCGCGAGGATGACGATCGCTGCGCCCATGCCTGCTGCGAGCAATGCGGCAAGCCAATGGTATCGCGACTCGGCCCGCAGATAGAACTGCGCCGCGGTTCCGAGGGTCAGGATTCCACAGAGCAGGAACATGGTGGTTTCGTTCATTCCCGCCGTCAGGATTGCCAGGACGATGATCGGGATCGGCAGCCACTTCGGCGGCGAGTTAGCGGCTCGCACGAGCGTGGCGAGAAGCAGAAGCACGAGGATGCTGGCGGCGGTGTATGTTCCGGCGCCTTCGACCCAGTAGAAGGCCTGCGGAGGACCTGGGACGCTTGCCAGGAAAATGACCAGCGCTCCGGCGGCGGCGATGAGGATTTCGCGGCGGGACGCGAGGTTCCCGGCAAGTGTGCGAATCAGCACCCAGATCCCCCCGAACATCCCGAGCAGGTGACCGACCGGGACGATCCAGTAGAGATCGGGATCAAGCTTCGTGATTCCGAGGAATGCTGTGATCAGGATCGTCGAGGCCCATCGTCCGGACCATTCGAGGTACCAGTATTTCTGGACGGCCAGGAAGCCGTGCTCGCGGACACTGGCCGCGTAGGCGAAGTCGTCCGCCATCGGGTGACAGAAGAACGCCAGGATCAGGAACATCGCCGGAATGATCACGTACAGCGCCAGAATCACGGTGCGTGGGAGCTTTCGGGCGAAGAACTCGGCTGTCGGATTCGGCGCGGCCATTCGGTTTCCTTTCGTTGAGGAAAGGAGTAGGTGGGCCGCCGTACCGCCACAAGGAAAAGACGGCGGGGGAGGAGGGCCTCCTCGATGGGGTGCTTACTCTTGCGTCGCGATGCTCTTCTGTTCCTAATGGAGGTACGAACGGAACCCGAAGCGAAAGGACGGCAGGTCGGCCGGGCCCGCCGGTGAGAGCACGATGCACCGAAACTACCGAGTCAGCGATCTGGATCCGCGGCGGCTGTACGTCCTGCCGCTGGGGGTCGGGGATGCCTTCACGAGCCTGTTCTTCCACACGAGCTTCCTGCTGATCGCCGAGGGGAGGGTGGTGCTGGTGGACTGCCCCGCGCCGCTGCGGCGGATGGTGCACGATGCCGCACGGAAGGCTCGTCTGGACCTGCAGGTGCGGGACATCGATCACGTGATCCTGACGCATATGCACGGCGACCATTGCAACGGGCTGGAGGAGTTTGCGTTCTATAAGCGCTTTGTTCTCAATGCCCCAAAGCCGCATGTCTACATGCTTCCGGAGGTCGAAAAACCTCTGTGGGAGAAGCGGCTGTCGGGCGTCCTGGAGGAGATATCGATTCCCGGCACCGATGTGCCTGCTCGTCGGAAGATGGACGACTACTTCCAGATCCACCATTGGGAAGAGGATGAGTACCAGCACCTCGCCGAGATCGGGTCCGAGCTTGAGTTCGTGATCCGCCGAACGAAGCACTTCATCCCGTGCTTCGGGATGCGCGTCCGGCTGCACGATTTTTCCGTCGGGTACAGCGCCGACACGGCTTACGACCCGGAGCACATTGACTTCCTGAAGAGCGCCAACCTGATCGTCCACGAGACGGGGCATGGCTCCGGACATACGCCGTTGGACAAGCTGGCTGCTCTGCCCCACGATATCCGTTCAAAGATGTCCCTGATTCATGTGCCCGACGATTTGAACGTCTTCGATTGCAGCATACCCGTGATGAGCGAGGGATCGCTGTACGAAGTTGGCTCCGGACGCGATCCAAAGATTATCAACGAGGTCGCACAGCCTACCTGAGGCTGTCGACGATTGAGGAGAGGTAGTGGTCATGACTCGTCAAGTTCAGCAGACTTTCTACGTGGTGTTGCCCCATCAGCCGCCCGATGTCGGTGGGTCGGTGCGCCCGATCTCGCGCCTGGTGAAGGAAGAGGAAGAGCAGATCCGGCAGCGTTTGCTGATCCCGACGTTTCAGATCTTCCGACGCTATGCGAATCGCTCGAACGCCGAAGGTTTCCGGAATCAGCTGCACGCGCTCGGCGTAGAGACCTTCATCGTGTCGGACACGGAGTTGAAAGGGCACCTGTTCCTGTGGGCGAAGCGCGCCGACCAGGGCGCGGGCGGGCTGGCCATTCGCGACTTCAGCGATCAGCCGCTGTACTGTCCGTTCGAGGACTTGCGCGCGATCACGATCGGAACGGTGCAGCGCGAGGATGGCTCGAAGGTTCAGGTCATCGATTTGCAGAGGAAGTCCACACCGATCACACCGCGTATCGATACGTCGCTGTTCGATTTCGGCGCGATGATGAACCGCCAGGACGCCGGTGTGGAGCAGTTCCTGGAAGTGATCGAGACGGCCGCCGACATCAAGGTGGATCGGGACTTCGATGCCATCGCCGACCACATGCCCCAAGTGCGGGAAGCGTTGGCCTCGCATCCGGGCGAGTTTCCACCGGCGGCCGATGCTATCGAGGTCGCTTATGATCGGCCGTACATGAAGAGCTACAATCTGTACAGCTTCCTGTACCGCGCGCGGCTGATCAAGATGGACGAGTTGCAAGCGGGCGACGATCCTACGGGGAAGCACCGTCAACCCTAGCACATCGGAAAATGGAATCTATTCAATCAACTCCCGGTGCCTCTTCCCTCCTGATTTTGGCCGCGGCCGCCGGGCTGCTTTTCCTGCTGATCGTGGTGGTGGCGCTGGCGGTGTTGCTGCGTCCGAAACCACGCGAGGAATTTCCCTATGTGACCCAGCCGGTCATGACGGATGCCGAGCTGGCGTTCCACCTGGCGCTGGCGGACTGCGTGCCGACGGATACGATTCTGCTGTCCAAGGTGAGACTGGCGGATTTCCTGGAGGTGAAGGCTCAGCCCGGGGAGCACCTACGTTACTTCGGCCGGATCTCACAGAAGCACGCGGACTTTCTGCTGATCGATGCGGCGAGTTCGGACCCGCTGCTGGTGATCGAACTGGACGATGCATCGCATCGGCGATCGCAGCGCACGATCGACAGCGATGCATTCAAGGACAAGGCCTACGCCGCGGCAGGCATACCGATCCTAAGAGTGCCGGCGGCGCGACGGTACGACCGGGCCGATCTGGAAGAGAAGATCGCCGAAGCGCTGGAGGCGTGAAGGTCGTTAGCGGGGAACGCGTAGAAAGCCCATCCTAAGCAGGAAGAGGTTCCCATGAGCGAGCACGATGCCGGCGTTCCGTCACCGCCGCCGACGCCCTTCGAGCAGGAGCCTGACGGACCGGTTCCCCCTCTCGTAAGGGAGGATGCGCCGGTTGCGGAAAGTCAGCGCATCGACAGCCTCGATCTTGTGCGCGGCGCCGCGGTTCTCGGTATTCTGATCGTTAACGGGCTGAGCTTTGGAATGCCAACAATGTCCTTCTCGATTCCGGGCATCTGGGAACCGGCGGGTGGGATACACGCGATCGCATTCGCCTTTGTCTACCTCTTCGCGCTCGGGAAGTTCTTCTCGCTCTTCTCGATGTTGTTTGGCGCGGGCTTGTGGCTACAGACGAACAAGACGCTGCGAACGGGTCATTCGCCGGCGCCGATTTACTTGAAGCGCCTCGCCGTTCTGCTCTTCATCGGACTCATACATGCCTTTCTGATCTGGCACGGCGATATTCTCGTCGTGTACGCCGTGGTGGGCCTGATCGTGTTCCTGTTACGGAAGCGCTCGAACAAGTTTCTGCTTTGGACGGCGGCGATTCTGCTCATCGCGCCGATCTTCTGCTGCAGCGGTCCGCTCAGCCTTGGAGGGGCGGTCAATACAGAGGCCCAGCGTCTCAACATCCGCCACAAGGTCGCCGATATGGACGATCCGCCGCTGGAGTGGAAGGTTTTCCTGGAGGAGCACTTCCCTTCGAACTGGTCGGTGGCGGAGCCTTTCCTGGATGAACCCTTCAAAGAGCGAGTGGCATTGTATGGCCAGTATTACATGACGCCGCTTGGCGCCTCGCTGGAGGCGCACACTTTCGCCGATGGCCCCTGGGGAGAGATCATGGCGTTTCGAGGAATCTCGACCGTTTTCTTCTGGGTCGCCGGCGTTCTGATGTTCGGCTACTCGGTGCTGGCTTACATGCTGTTGGGGATTGTCCTGATGCGGAGTGGCATCTTCTCCAATCCGGCCGCCCATAAGCGCCTTCTCGAGCGGCTTGTGGTGTGGGGGCTTCCGATCGGATTCGGCATTCAGCTCGGTGCGCTTTACCTGGCCTACACGGACGATCCTGGATTCCACGCGCTGGCCGGCGCAATCCAGCCTCTCGGGGCAATCGGCATGACCGGCGCGTATTTCGGGATTCTGATGCTTGCCTGCCGGAGTGAGAAGTTCCTGCGCGTCATGGCGCCGCTGCGGGCCTGTGGGCGGATGGCATTGACGAACTACCTGATGGATTCCGTTGTCTTCACCCTGATCTTCTATTCGTATGGCCTTGGGTACTTCGGGCAGTTCGGTCCGGCGACGATCCTGCTGTTTGTGCTGGGAATGTGGATCGTTCAACTGACCCTGAGTCCACTGTGGCTGAAGGTGTTCCGCTTCGGTCCGATCGAGTGGCTGTGGCGCACGATCACCTACGGCCACTTCCAGCCGATGCTCCGTTGAGTCAGTAAGTCAGCAGGCCTGACGGTGCGGGTTCGGGCACGAATTCCAGATCGGCGATCGCGGGCACGTGATCGGACGCGACGGAATCGCTTGAATACAGGCCGTATTCAGTCAGGACATCGTTCGGAATATCCCGTGTGTAGAGACAATAGCTCTTCTTCAATGTCGCGGCATCTTCGCCAACGAGGATGAAATCCAGCTTCCCAGGGGCAAAGGATCCGTTCGGGTTCTGCCATGTGAACGCCTCTCGGGTGTGCGTGTGGCGCAGGGGAGCCGAAGTCAGAGAACCACGTTCGCGGGCGGGGGAGAAGTTCGGCCCATACGTAGCTTCGTTGATGAACGTGCCGTCTCGCAGAGTCTCCAACTGCCGCACGTAGCCGACCATATTAAAATCCCCGACCATCACGACGGCCTCATCTCCGGAGGTTGTGAATGGTCCTGTGTTCTCCATTGCATTACGCCAAACTTGAGACATTCGATCGTGTTCGCGGTCCCTGCCCGAATTGTCCTCGCAGCACGGTGTGTGTGCGTTGATCACAACGAGATCGCGGTTCGAGATCCCCGGCGGAAGGTCGATCAGGCTGACGAGGTTTCCATCCGAAGCCACCGAAGCTGCGATCGGCCACCGACTGACCGTGATGCAATCACTTACCTCGGCTGCGTACCAGTTGCCCTCGAGGGCATCGGCGACGAAATCGCGCGTTGTGGCAGCGGACCACCGGTAGACCTCTTGGAAGTTCACGATGTCCGGTTGCGTGGCCTGCAGGATTCGAGTGAAAGGTGCGGGATTCGAGTCCGGCGAGTCGCTGTGGACATTCCAACTCAGGATTCGGACGTCCGTGGCATCGATGCGGTCGATCGTGATTGGCTCGGCATCCGGCGCCCCTGTCGCAAATGAGTAGGAGACCGTGCCGGTATCCGGCGCGTAGTCACTCGAGCCAATCGCGAAGTAGAAGGAAACTGAGTCCGAGCCCTGAAGCGGCATTCGATCCCGTTCGAAGGCGATCTCGAATTGTGAGGCGGAATGGGTCGGGGCGCTGCGCACGCCGAAATCATTCTGCGAGGACCACACGGGCGATGTCGGTGTCTGGTAGTAGTAGATTCCCCGGTATCCGAAATAAGCGATCAGATCCGCCCCGATGCCTCGGGTTTGGAATCCCGTTTCGGCAGAGCCATCCGCATCGAGGAAGAGTTTCAGTTCATTTCCGGCCTCGGAACTGGGGTCGTTTTGGAGGATCGTCTCTCGGGTCACATCGACCCGGAAGTAGAGGAAGTCATCGTCGTTTGCTACGTAGATGGTGCCAAGATCCTGACCGGTGGATTCCAGGGCGTCGTCGACGACGGGAGTAGCGGCTCCCCAATCGTCGAACTGACCATCAACGATGATCGGAAGCGCTTCGGCGTGGAGTAGTAGCGGTTGGCAAGCGAACAGGCAGAAAAAGGTCAGCGCGATCCGGTTTGGTAGTGCCAATATGTACTCCTGTCTGTGTGGAACTCGTTCGCAGGAATTCTGTTCCGGCTTGGCGCCAAACAATTGTTTTGCTTGAATTCAGTGCGGCGGATTCTTCCTAATCACGAGGAACGAGAGAAGTATATACCCGTGTCGCACTTTGTGAAGCGGAATATTTGGGTGAATCGGATCATCGGGGCGGCGAAACCAAGATGAGAGGATCTCGCATTGTCTGGGTGTTGAGGTGGATGGCGGTGCTTATGGCACTCGTCTTCGTGGGGTGGGGTGCGGCTTTGCTGCGAGGAGCCCAGCGTGAGAAAGCCCAGGTTGCAGAGGGGGCTTTACTCGCGAGCCGCCTCGACTCCGTTCAGAGTAGCGTTCGGAATCTGAACCGCGCGCTGCGTCCTGCCTCAGGTCTTAATTCATCAAATATCGACGAGACCTGGGACCGCGCGCACGGGGAGTACGCTGCGGCCGTCGAATCTCTCGCGTCCGACTCGTCTTTCTTTCCGGCAATCTCGGAAACGGTCGGTGAGATGAACGACCATGTGGTCGCCATGTCCGATCTCTATCCCGAGGCGGCGGCCTTCCGCTTGGGAGATGCTTCTGAGCGAGAATCGGAGGAGAATTTCCTGCTGGAAAGCGCACTGGCGCTCGATCGCGTGAACGACGCTACCAGTGAGGTCCGTCATCAGATGGGGCTTCTGTCGGTCAGTCTCGATCGGCGTTGGAGTCGACTGCGCACCATCGTCATCGTCTCATGTCTTCTGGCGCTTTGCCTGGGCATTATGCTGCTGATTCACCAGCGGGATCTCGATCGACGCATGCGAGTGGAGCACGATCTGCGAAGCGCGCTCGATTTCAGCGAGGAAATTGAACGGCTCGGGCACGCCATCAACGGCAACACCGAGATTGAGAAGATTCTGGATCACGTTTGCCAGGCCGTGCTGCGGCACTGCGGCATTCCCCACGCTTCGATCATCTACCGTTCGCCGTCTACACACCAACTTACAGAAAGCGTGACGACCGTTCCAGAGCAGCAGGCCGCCGGCGTGACTGTCCACAAGGAAGTGCGAAGCGAAGGCGGGCGCACGCAGCACATTCTGAAGAATCGCGAACGCATCGTGATGGAAGACATTGCGAACGATCCGTTCGAGCAGACCGATCATCTCTCGAATCGATTTGGCATGCGCTCCTACGTTGGGATGCCGGTCGAAGCAGGCGGCGAAGTGCTTGGCGTCATGTACGCCATGTCGCGGGAACCGAGGTCGTATGACAGCCGTGTGCTGCGGCGACTCGAGCAACTGGCGACGCAGGCCGGTGCCGCGTTGAGCAACGCACATCTCTTCTGGGAAGCGAAGCAGCAGAACCTGAATCTCGAAGAAACCGTTCGGCAGAGGACGCAAGACCTGGAGCAGGCGAACGTCGACTTGCGCAATGAGATTACCGAGCGAACGCGCACTGAGCAGGAACTGGAGTCGTCGCTCTCGATCCTGCGTGGTACCCTGGAATCCACTGCCGACGGCATCATGGTCGCCGATAAGAACGGCGATGTCGTGACGTTCAATCGGAAATTCCTGGATATGTGGCAACTCCCCCGCGACCTGGTAGAAGAGGGCGGTCACTTGAAGGGAATGGAGATTGCCAAGGATCGATTGGCCGATCCCGAGGGGTTCATAAAGCGCGTTCAGGAATTGTACGAGAATCCCGAGAAGGAAGCGTGGGATACGCTGACCTTCGCGGACGGGCGGATCATCGAGCGCTACTCGCTGCCGCAACGCAGCGGAGGCCAGATTGTCGGGCGCGTGTGGAGCTTCCGCGATATCACGCAGCGCCGCCGGGCCGAGGAGCGTTTGGCCTTCCTGGCCTATCACGATGCGCTGACGGAGCTTCCGAACAAGGCGGCGTTCGTCGAGCGCCTCGAAAAGGCGGTGCGCTCTGTGCGCGCCGGCGAGGAAGCGGATTTTGCCGTCCTGTTCCTCGATCTCGATCGCTTCAAGCTGATCAACGACGCGATGGGGCACATCACAGGCGACAAGTACCTGATCGCGGTTTCGCGCCGGTTGGAACGTTGCGTTCGCCCAGGGATCGATATCGTGGCGCGCTTCGGCGGGGATGAGTACACGTTCTTCCTCGACGGCGTTCGCGATTCGATCCAGGCCGGACAACGGGCGGATGAAGTGCTCGAGATTCTCTCCGAGCCGCTCGACCTGGAAGGTCACGAAGTCTATCCCACGGCGTGCATTGGGATTGCATTGGCAACGATGGGTCACAATACGGCCGAAGATATTCTGCGCGATGCGGACACGGCAATGTATCGCGCGAAGGCGCTCGGGAAAAACCGTTACGCGATCTTCGATCGTCAGATGCACGATCACCTGCTCCAGATGTTGGCAGTCGAAACCGAATTGCGGCGCGCCATCAGTGGCGGCGAGTTGCGGACTCACTACCAGCCGATCGTCGATCTTGAGGAACGACGCGTTGCCGGCTTCGAAGCGTTGGTGCGTTGGGAGCATCCCGAGCGCGGCGTGATTGCACCGACGGATTTCATTCCAATGGCCGAGGAATCCGGGCTCGTGATCGAAATCGGCGAGTGGATGCTCTCCCAGGCCAGTCGCCATCTGGCGCACTGGCACAGCGGCCGAAACGGAAAACCGCTGCCGTACGTGACCGTGAATATTTCCGGGATTCATTTCATGCAGCGGGACTTGCTCGACGTGATCGAGCGTTCGCTTGAAGAAAGCCGCATCCCGCCGAACTTCCTTCGTATCGAGTTGACGGAGAGCGTCTTCATGGAAAGTGCCGAGTGGACGAGCGACATGATCGGGCGCCTGAAGGCGATGGATCTGAAGATCCTGATCGATGACTTCGGCACGGGCTACTCATCGTTGAACTATTTGTATCGCTTCCCAATCGATGCGTTGAAGATCGATCGCAGTTTTGTCAGCAGCCTCGGGCGCGACAACGATGCGTACGAGATTGTTCTCGCGATCGCGACGCTGGCGAGAGCGCTCGGTATGGATGTGATTGCAGAAGGTGTCGAGACGCCGGAGCAGATGAACATCATCCGCGAACTGGGCATTCGTTACGTGCAGGGATTCCTGATTTCGCGTGCCGTCCCGATGGATGAAGCCGAAGCGCTCCTCGACAACTTGCCGGCGTTGTACTGACGTTACGAGCCGGAGGCCGGCACCTCTTCTTCCAACGGCGGGAGTTCCTGACGTTTCGCGACCGCGAGCCCGCCCTTCGGATCGATGCGATAGATGCGCACCATGTCGTCCATATAGATCAGAACCGGCGCATCGATGGACTTCTGATACATCCAGACTTCCGGCGTTTCGAGGGCGCGCAGGACTTCCCGGCGAAGTCGTGGATCGTGGCGCAGCAGTGCTTCGTGAACCACGATGTACCGCACATTGAGTCGTCTGAGCGATGGGCCGATGTGCAGCGGCGACCAGTCATGTACCCATTTCATCTTCACAAGCGACACGCCGGGGAAGTACGTTGCGACTTCGATCAGCTTGAGATTCTGCATCGACATGCGCGAGTCCCAACCCCAGAGCACGCCCTTCTGGTGCTGGGTCCCGTAGTACATCGACCAGTGCTGGCCGCGGATGTATGGAATGTCCATGACGCCAAAGAGCCCGGGTTGTTTCGCAATCTGCTGGAGGGCGGGGATCTCGGCGGGATACATGAAGCGCTCCGGCCAGTTTCTGGGTGTGATCTCGATGCAGTGGGCCATGATTGCGAGCATCGCCAGGAGGGCGCGCTCCCAGCGGCGTTTCAGAAGTCGGCAGGCGAACAGGATTCCGTAGCCGGAAAGGAATGAGGTCGCGAGTTGCCCCGTGATGGCAAAGCGGCGGATCTCGCGCATGGCGCCGAAGATCGGCAACTTCATGAAGGCCATGAACGGTCCGGGAATGAATGCATGATCGGGCCGAGGATCCGTCCAGGACATTAGCGGTCCCATGGCAAGCAGATGCGCCGTGATTGCCAGCGCCAGAAGGAAGCGCGTTTCCGGTCGTTTTGTACACAGCCCGAGAAGAGACAGGATCAGCGCGACCCATCCGATGTACGATGCGTACCGGAATCGCAGCTCCGGCGGCGGCTCCTCGTCATTCGGTTCGTAAGCCGGTTGGGACTCGCGATATTCCTTTGCGAGTTCCTTTGTCAGATTGCCGACATAGGGATTGAACGTTGGCGGTAGGATCATTTCGGACAGGGTCGCGCTGCCGTATGGAGCATGTTCGACGAGGTTGCCTTGGCCCGAGATCAGATCGCCTTTGAATGCGTTGTAGTTCTCGGCCAGTAGAGGGCCGGTCAGTAGTGCGGCGATGGCAGCGGCGGCAAAGACCTGGCCGATGGGGCGCCACTTGCGCGCAATGGCCCGGTCGCACAGGAAGACGAAGCTGATCGTTCCGACGTGTGCCAGATTCTGGACGGACAGCCAGGTCGAGAAGCCGGCAGCCAGCCCGGCGAACAGCGTCCATCCCCAGGCGCGGCGACGGTCTTCTTCGCCGCGAAGTCGAAGGATCGCGAAGAGGAAAAGGACGTTGCCTTCCATAGCCGACAGCCAGGGGACGGCGTGCAACTCGGCGTATCCGCCGCTCCATCCGGCCATCCAGCCGAGGACGACGGCCGGAGCGAAGCGCTTGTCGAAGAGCCGACGCCCGACGAAGAATCCAAAAAGTCCCACCGTCACGGGCGTTGAGAGGACGATCAGGTTGTTCGCGAACCAGGGCTTCGCGCCGCCGCCCAGAAGCGCCGCCAGCATTTCCTTCAGCAGGCCGTTAGACATGTGGGCGAGGGGCATCCCAAAGGGGTAGAGCAGGCGAGGGAAGAACCAGATGGAATCGGCCCGGCCGGCCAGGACCTCTCCGAACCACCAGATGCGGTAGGCGGCGTAGGAGCCTTCCATCGGGACAAGGTTGTGAGCCAGGAAACCGGTGGCCTGGGGCAGGAAAAACAGGACCAGGACGGAGTAGATCACCGCGACCGCCGGGTACTGAAACCAGGCGCGATCGTACCAGCGGAGTTTGGACACCGTCTCATCCATAGGCTAGTCGATTCAGCCCGCGGGCGTGCGGGTGTCAAGCCCCCCAACCGGCAATTGACCCCCGGGACGGGTCGTGCATAGGATTTGCTCAACAATGGGCAGCCCCCTCTCAGGGGCATGCGGGACTGCTCCTAGCGCGCCTGAGACCCAGGCCTGGAGCACTGAAGAGAGGATACTTATGTCGGATTTTCGATCCATCCCGGAGGTCTTGGAGACCCTGAAGGCCGGGCGGATGGTGATCATAGTAGATGACGAGAATCGCGAGAACGAAGGCGACTTCGCGGTCGCGGCGGAGTTCGTGACTCCGGAAGTCATCAATTTCATGGCGAAGCACGGCCGCGGGTTGATCTGCGTGGCGGCTCCTTCGGAGCGCCTGGAGGAGCTTGATCTGCCTCCGATGGTACCGCGGAACACCTCGAGCATGCGGACGAACTTCACGATCTCCGTCGATGCGACAGACGCCGGCACCGGGATCAGCGCCGCCGATCGGGCGAAGACGGTTCGCGTGTTCACGAATCCTGACGCTCGGCCCCAGGATCTGCTTCGCCCCGGGCACATTTTCCCGCTGGGCGCGCGCGATGGCGGAGTGCTGGTTCGCGCCGGACACACGGAAGCCATCGTGGACCTGTGCCGACTGGCGGGGGTCTCGCCGATCGGTGTGATCTGCGAGATCATGAACGACGACGGGACGATGGCGCGCCTGCCGAATCTGCGCGAGATCGCTCACAAGTATGACATTCCCCTCGTTGCGATCCGTGATCTGATTTCGTATCGTTCGCAAAACGAGACACTGGTTAATCGCGTCGTGACGACCCAGATTCCGAATCCGTACGGGCTCTGGAACGTGCACATGTACGAGAATCTGCTGAACGGCGAGGAGCACATCGTTCTCGAGCTGGGCGAGCCGGCCAAGCAGGAGAGCGCCCTGATCCGCGTGCACAGCAAGTGCTTCACGGGCGACACGCTGTTCTCGTATCGGTGTGACTGCGGCCCGCAGCTCGAGGCTGCCATGGCGCGCATTGCCGACGAAGGCCACGGCGTGATCATTTACATGGATCAGGAAGGCCGCGGGATCGGCTTGCGTCACAAACTGATGGCTTACAATCTGCAGCAAAAGGGCCTGGATACCGTTGATGCGAACCTGCACCTGGGCTTCAAGCCGGACATGCGGGAGTACGGTATTGGCGCGCAGATTCTGCGCGACCTGGGCCTGGAACGCATTCGCATCATGACGAATAACCCGACGAAGATCGTCGGCATCAATGGGTTTGGCCTGGAGGTTGTCGGGCGCGTTCCGCTGACCGTCGGCCATCATCGTTTCAACGAGGAATACATGCGGACGAAGAAGGAGCGGATGGGGCACATGCTTGACCTCAGCCTCGATACCTGTTCCAACACGATTCCGGACCCGATGCGCGAGATCGAGCAGGGCGAGAAGTTCAGCTCTGAGGACGCGCCGCATCCTGAGACTTCGAATCCTCAATAATCAAAGGAACCAGTCATGCCCAAAGAACTGCACGGCGATCTGAATGCCACGGGAATGCGCTTCGCGCTCGTGGTCAGCCGCTTCAACTCACTGGTGACGGATGAATTGCTGAAAGGCGCGATGGATTCGCTGACTCGTCATGGGGCGAATCCGGACGACCAGCTTGTCGTCTGGGCCCCGGGCGGATGGGAACTTCCCCTGACGGTGCGCACCGTGCTTGCCAATCAGGAAGGCCTCGACGGCGTGATCGTTCTCGGTTGCGTAATGAAGGGCGCGACGACTCACAATGAGTATATCGCCGCGGAAGTTGCGAAGGGCCTTGCCCAGGTTGGGCTCGAATCGAAGTTGCCTGTGACGTTTGGCGTGCTGACGCCGAACTCGCTGGAGCAGGCGCTGGAACGCTCCGGCCTGAAGATGGGCAACAAGGGTTCGGAAGCCGCCGACGCCGCGATTGAGATGGTCAGCCTGATTCGCAAGATGGCTTAGGATTCACTTCAACCCACATATTCACAAGTTTGACAGAATGCCAACTCCGTCCCTACTTTATGGTAGGGACGGAATGTGTTTCATGCACTTCTTGCAATGCTCCGGATGGTTTCGCCGATTTTGCCGCTTTAACCTTGCGGGAGGGGTGGTTTCTGTCTTAAGAACTACAGACAGAGCGACAGAAACAACGAAACTTCCCACGCGGCCTCTGACCTTTCGAGCATGGTGCGCGCGTAGAGCCATTGGCCGTGGCAATTTTCTCAGGGTGAATGCATGAGAATACCAAAAATCTTTGGTAGGCTCGGGATGCTATTGCTTCTCGGGCTTGCTTGTCATTCTGGGGCGCGTGCTCAGGACATGATCCGAGTCCTCGACGCCCTCACAGTGGATCAATCGGTCTTTCCCGACTTCACGGGCTACAATCAGCTGTTGATGGTCTCGTCGATCGATAGCGATAAGCCGAAGGCGTTGCCGGATCAGATTGAGATCAGCACGGAAATCTGGAATCTGGCCGCCACGAAGATGCTTCATCAGGATCTGCGTGTTTACGATACGAGCGCGCTGACGACCGATACGCTGTTCCTGACGCGATTGGAACTGAGTCCGGGAACGTGCCTCACTGCCGGTAGCTACCTGATGCGTGTGCATTGGGATCCGAATAATGTGTTGGGAGACGACACACCGGCGAACAACGCAGCATTCACAGCAGCACTGACCGTTCAGGTCTATGGCGACAGAATGCTGTTTGGCCCGATCGAAGTCGATATCACCGATGTCGCGTCCTACAACAGGACGACTGGGGAGTTCAGCGGCACGATCGCGTGGGGAAACATCAAGGACATCCCGACTGGCACGATTGTGATCTCGCCCGTCGGAGCACCGGACTGTGAAGCCAGCGTGGTTTCCGGCACAGTGCCTATCTCGTTGCCTCAGCCGTACAAACCGATCGCTGGGGATTGGGAGTACTTCTCCTCGAATGTTACTCTCGATTCCACGGGATGCGAGGGCGACTTCCAACTGCCGCTTCCGGCTGGAGTGTGGTACAAGACCACCTATGGGTTCCCGCTGTTCCTGGAGGAGCCGCTCGATCTTGGTACAGCGCGGCTGGATCAGAATCGCGTCATTGTTGGCAGTTTCGGTTTCTTTCCCGGCGAAATGGAAGTCGTGAAGATGGCGAACGAGCCGTTCTGGATTCGTTTCACCGAAGCGCGATGGGAGGACGCATCTGGTTTTGTGCTTCTTGACGCCGAACCAATCTACATTCACCAGGATGAATTCGATTATTCCGGTGACACCAGGGCGTCCAATGACGGTTTCCTGTACAATACATCCTCGATTCCGACCGGCAAAGCGTACATTAATCCGGATGGAGTGGAGGTCGCTCTGGAATCGACTGCACCTTCTACGTTCAGAATGGGTTTCCCGTTTGGTTGGGAACTTCAGGATGTCACGTGGTATCTGGCGTATGGAGCGAATAGACTGCAGGGTGGCCACGAGAATGTCGCCAAGCTGACGGTGACGCACAACACCGGGTCTTGCGATGGGGGAGCAGCAACCAACACCATCGTGTACAGTGGGCAGGACTTCGAGTTGGGCCTGGACGGGGCGATGCTGAAGAATGCAGTGCTGACTGGATCGGATCAGCAATTCGGCTTCGAGACCTTCAAGATCGGCCCAGTTACAGCGCCCGGCATGCTGTTCTTCCCTGGTTGGGTGGCAATGGGCGACAAGGATGTGAAGCAGATCCTTTCGCCGGCGGAGTACCTGCTGCAGGGGCGTTTGGACCTGGAACTCGATCCGGCGACGGTCGTTCTTCCCGGCGAACAAAAATATGCGATCGGTGAAGGTTACTACGCCGGCTTGACGCTGGAGCGCCCGGATCTGACCGGCGTTGAATTCTCAATGCTCCTGGCGTGCGCGGATGCTCCGTTCGTCGCGTCCGAGTTCAACAAGTTCTATCTGCGGCGCGGGGGATTCAGCGGGACGCTCGATGCTTCAAAGAACAGCCCCGCACTCGGTAATCCGTTGATGCTGTACGGCGCCTACGAGACGACACTGAAGAAATTCACATACTTGTTCCTGGATAACGAGCAGGCGTTGAGTAGCGATATCAACGGCTCGATCTACTTCCCGTTCCCGTCGGACGCGACGTTGGACTTCGATCGAATGAGTATCGAGAAGTGCGGCGGAGTGGGTGAGACACCGATTCGTCGGACAGAGAGCACGCTGGCTTACTGGGATGCGGACTTCGGCTTCTCCTACATGGAGTTCCGCGATGTGGATCCACCGAACACGATGAACTGTGGCGGCGTTACGATTGACGAGAAGACGTTGTGGACGCGCAGCTCGAACAGTATCCCGCAGCTCAATCGATCCGTGCTCGTTGAGACGAATCTCCTCGGCAACGGCGACATTGCCGACAACAAGATCATCGGTGAGGTCGCGAACACGCTGCAGGGCTGGAACTTCGCACTGCGCAAGGTTTACTACTCGGCGTGGGACGGCACGAGCAACTACAACGGCAAGACTGTTCTCGTGGGCGATATGAGATTGCCCTTCTGGGGGCTGCGCACGTTGCAGGCTGTGATCGATCTCGGCGGGCTGCCGGAGGTCTTCGATGGTCGGCCTTATGCCACTTCGCCTCCGGGCGATATCGATCCGAATCGCGACGCGTTCCCGGATTCGAAGCCCTCGATCGATACGATTGCGGAGTACCTGGACGATCCGGATTTCCGTCCGTTTGTGGATACAAGTTTCGCGGGCATCGTAGATCTTGGATATCCCGTGAAGTACAACACCATCGCGCGCGAGTTCGGAACCGTCACTGGCGAGGAACTGACCAAGGACCTCGTCGTTGTCGATGTCGACTCGAGCATTCGCTACATTTCGCAAGCACGGACGGAGATTCTCTTCGGCGTGCAGTACGATGGCCTGCCGATGCTGAATATCGGCAGCATGCTGAGCGACTTCACCGATCCGGTTGTGCAATCGCTCCTGTCCGAGATTCAGTCGGGCATGGACGATATCAATGACGCGCTGGGCGCGAACTTCACGGATGCGCTTCGGCCGGCGATGATGGACGTGACGCGTCCGTACGTTGTGCAGGCCGTCAACGAGATGAAGACCATCGCGGCGGACGTTGACGGCTACGTCAGCGATCCGGCCCTCGATACGACCGTCGACGACCTGGTCGCCGATGTGCGCACGAATCTTCAGGGACAGATTCGCAACGCGACCGGCCCCGTTCAGGCGCAGGCCACGATGGTCCTTGCGCGGCTCGATGAGTTGGAAGAGATCGTCGGGCGGTTGAACATCGAGCAGATTCGTTCGATCATGGAAACGCTCGTTGCCTACACCGGCGTGGACGCTTCCGGGATCGAATCGGTGCTCGACGATGTCGAGTCGGCCCGCGCTTACCTGGTTGAGGATGTCATCAACGCACAATTGCGACCGCGCATCGAGGAGTTGAATCAGATCCTCGACGACGCCGGGAACCTGACGTTCCTGGACGACATCATGGCAGATAACGCGGAGTACCTCGACGCGATCAATCGCGTTGACCAGAAGCTCCACGACTACCTGGCCTCTGTACGTGGGAATGCCGCGACGATCCGGAACCTGGATCCGGAAGTCGTCAATGCGCTGCTCGTGAACGAGTTCATGAACACGGTTCTCGTGCAGCAGCTTGAGAATGAAATGCAGAAGGTCTTTGAGCCGCTGCGCCAGCAGATCGAGAGCATCTTCAACTCGTTCTTCTCGTCGCTGAACGGCTACGTGCTGCAGTTCCTCGATTCGATCGAAGCCTCTATCAACGACGCGATCACCGATCTGAATGACGTGATCGGCGTGAAGGCCGCGGAGATGAACGGCTACGCAACGATTTCTGGCGAAGTGCTGGAACGTCTCCACATCGATGCGAAGTTCGAGATGTCGGAGCCCAATGATCTCTCGTACCGCGGTGCGCTGGACATGCAGCGCTTCGTGAACGACACCGGGGGTGCCGTCTGCGGTGTTCCGGCCGGGGGCTCGTCGATTCGTGTCGAGATCGCCGCTTACGGAATTCCAATTTCCTTCGGCTACGGCGATCTGACGGCAGACGAGATCGCGCTGTTACTGCGCCTGATCGACGAGGGAAGCGGGCCGTACCTGTCCGATATTGGCGGGCACATCAACACAACCGGCGAGATGGATTTCGAGGCTCTGAATATCTTCGATCCGAAGTTCGGTGCCGGCGTTGGCGCGAATGAGAACTACGTTTACTTCGCGACCGGCATGGAGTTCGAAGGTTACACCATCGAGGGCGGTATCTTCCTTGGGCGCAGTTGCGACGGGATGAAGATCCTCGAAGTCATCGATCCGGAAGTCGGCAATGTGTTGGAGGTCACGGAGATCTTCGGCATCTACGCGTTCGGCGAAGGACCGATTCCGATCGTCGACTTCGGGTGCGTGCTGCGCGCGAATGCGACGGTGGGCGCGGGCTTCTGGTACTTCATCAACGGCCCGATGTACGGTGGCAAGCTGACCGGCGGATTTACCGGGCGTCTGGCCTGTGTTGTGGGCTTGCGCGGCAAGTTGACGCTCGTCGGCGGCAAGGACGCGACCAGCTACTTCTTCAACGGAAACGCCTGGGTTGCCGGCGGTGTGGGCTGGTGCAGCCCGAGCAAGTGGAAGACGCCGCGCGACGTCCGAAAGGACGATTGGTGCTACACCTGCATTGCATACCTCGATCTGATCTACCGAAATGACTGGAGTGTGGACTATAGTGTCGACTGCGAATAAGACAACGATCCTGATGCGATCACTGATCGCTGCCGTGGCGTTGATCGCCGCACTGATTGCGGGCGCACCAACGCTGAAGGCCCAGCCTGCGCCCCCGACCGTGATGCCGCTGTTCTTCACCGCGGTTGTCGGTGGCGACTTGCCCTATGGCCGGCGTGTGCTGTTGCGCTGGTATACGATGGACAACGTGGGAGACCTGGAATCCGCCGTGATTTTCCGCACGGACGGTTCGGGCAATCGCGTGAAACTCTCCGTCGTGAAACCCGTGCGCAACGAAGCGGCTGTCCTCGGCCTGTTTGCGCGGCCGGGCGAACATCGTATTCGCCGCGATGCGAACGAAGTGCTGACGCGCATCTTCGGGCCCGACGCGGCGCTGGATGAGAATTTCGGTGCGCGCGTGATCGAGCTCCTGGAAGGCACTGACGATTCCGACTTTGGCGCTTCGCGGCGACTGTTCCTGGTGCAGGGCAACTACGGCTTCGCCCTGGCTGAGGGCCTCGGCTATCTCGACTTCGTCGATCCGGGCAATGGCCCGTATGAGTATGAACTATGGGAAGGCGACGCGGCCGGAAATCCGATGCGTGCGATCGGCGATATCAGTGTCGCCGTTTCCACTCCGGATGAATTGCCCGCTCCGACGAATCTCCGCGAGGTCCAGTTGGTCGCGCGCGATGGAGCGACGCCGGCCCTGGCAAATAATCAGCGCATCTACCTGAACTGGGATGTGCCGCCGGAACTGGAGTCGCTTGGGCCGATCAGCTTCGGTTACAATGTCTATCGTCTGGATCGTTTTCTCAATACTGGCGAGACATTCGATGACGTGGAGAACGAGGTTCACAAGATCAACGACGCGCCGATTCTGGCGCCGTCTCCGATCGAGGGCGAAGACCCCAGCCAGACCTACATCTACGTCGATGCCGGCGATTGGCTGGAAGGCGGCGACCTTCTTCCCGTCGGGGCAACGTACACATACTTCGTGCGTGCGCGGGACCTGCTCGGCCAGGAAGGCGTTCCGAGCGATCCACTCAAGACGACGGTGCGCGATACGGAAGGCCCCGGAACGCCGGATGGTCTTGCGATCATTTCCGATCTCGATGCGAACACCGAACCGATTCTGCAGGCCATGTGGAACCAGGTCGACGATGCAGCGGGCTATCGCCTGTATCGCTATCAGGACTACACGCACGTCAGTCGTCGCGGGCCGTTTGCCGATATCGGCGGCTTGACCGAAGGCTTGATTGCCGATGTCGCGCCGCCTGCGAATCCGGGCGACAAGGTTCGCTTCCTTGACATGGATGTGAATAACAGCCAGTTGGGCAAGACGTTCTGGTACTGCGTTTCCGCCGTCGATCTTGCCGGCAATGAGAGTCCACTCTCTCCGCCCAGCTATGGCGCGATCGACGATGTGACGGGTCCTTCGCTCAGCGACAACATCGGGTATTGCGTGACAGTTAACAATCTTGGCGTGGAAGCGAGCCGCGTCGACAAGACGGGCCTTCCATCGCCCGGCTACTGGGATCCGTCGCTGAAGTTCGTTCCCAACGATCCGATCGTCGTGATCGGTCGTGCGTATCGACTGTTCCCCGGCAATCCCGATGTGCTTGTTGCGGAGATTCACTTCGATGGCCGCGCGAATGAAGTGAAGTACGCGAGCGATCCGATGCCGTGGGTGACGACGCAGGCGGAATTGCCGACCTATCGTTTCGAGTTTGTTGCGATCGATGGGAAGACAGCGTCTGCGACCCAAGGTCCGCCAAGCGAGTGGCTTCCCGGCGACGAGCGCCCGGAGTTCGTGGGTGTTGCCTATCCGGGACCGGCTGAAGGCCAGGCCTGCGGCGATCTTGAAGTTCCCGACATGGTTTGGGTGACGCCCGGTGGCAATGAACCGCCGGTGGATTTTGATGTTCCCTGCGGCGAAGGTGTGGAATCGGTTCGCCTCTATCGCAGTCTCGATGGGTGCCAGACCTATGATTTTGTGGGCGAGTTCCCCTGCGAGGGCGGAACGATCAACATTCCGGATGACTTCCATATCGAGGGCATGGCGGAGGTGTGCTATCAGTTCCGCGGCGTGGACGAGCATGGCAACATCGGGCCGGCCTACACCAGCCCGATCACGTTCACGATCGCCGGCGAGATTCCGAATCCCACGATGATCGAAGTTGTCGCCACCGGCACGTGGGAGAATCCCGGAGTCGACCTGGTCTGGATGGGCCCGGAGGCTGGCGTGAATCACTACCGCGTGTTTTTCTCGCAGTTCAGTGAAGATCCCGAGCGACCTTTGGAATTCGCGGTTTACGATCTCAACTACGATCCCTCGACTTCCGAGTTCGTCCAGAAGACAAGCTTCATCGACCGCGACGGGACCATTCTGGATCCGGCCGCGGAGTATGAAGTGCGCGTCGAGGCTGTTCTTGGAAACGGCGTTTCGAAGGCCAGCAACGTGATCCCGTTCCAATGGGGAGCGGCGGCGTTGCAGGAGGGCGAGTTCAAGTGGCCGCCCCGTCCGTTGCCGCCAACCGTCATGCACCCGTACCCCTTGGCGTTCTTCTTTATGGAAGACAAGGGCATGCTGGTGCGGATCAATCGCGAGCCGTTGCGCTACGACAAGAACTACGTGATTGAAGCACTGGTCCCGCAACCGCCGTTTATGGTCTGGCGTCAGCGTACGGATGTGCCGGATCAGCCCTGGATTCCGGTTTCGCCAGTGATTGAATCGATCAAGACGAACTTCGGTGCGTTGGTGGATCCGTTCTTCCGCATTCGACCGGACTCAAATGGCTATCACCTGTTCTTCCTCGACAACTCCGGTCATGCAGTCAACGCGGAGTACGATTACCTGCTCCTCGATCTGAACGAGGAAACCTATGAAATCGACCGCATGATCGGACCGATACCATCGTCCACCGTGATGACGCCCTGATAACGAGATTAGTGTTATGAGAGATTCCATGCTTGAAAGAACATTGCTCTGCGGCGCGGCGATGCTGTTCGCCGGGGCGGTCGCCCTGGCGGATCAGCCAACCGCAATCGCCGCCGATCTGACCGGCGACATTTACGAGGACCTCGTCCTGATCGATCCGAGCGGTCCTTCGGTGCGCGGCGTCGCATTTACGTCCGGCGGGATGGATCCCTTCGACGATATCGACTTCCCGGTTCACGGACCGGGGGGGATCGGCGAGGTCTTCGGTGCGACGCCTCCACGATTCGCGGCCTATGATCGTGCGGAGAACGAGCTCTACGTCTATGAGGCGGACGGCAAGTTCGTCCTGATCGGTTCGGACGACGGATTCACCGGCGCAGGCGGCGCGCCCCACGCACCCGCAGGCGGTGCGTTTCCCGGCTTCGTGACGGTCACATCACCAGCGTTCAGCACGGCTCAGTCCTTCGATGCCACCGGCGGATCAATCACGGCGATGGACTACACGAATATCGGCTCGACCGGTTTCGTTCACCGTGATGCGACGATGGGAACCTACGGCAATGCACCAGATGGCGACCTCGTTTCGCTCTATCTGAATCAGTACACGGGCGCCGGTCATGTTGTTTTCTGGCAGCAGGGTAATCCCGCTACCGAGCCCTGGGTTTACGTTGCCGATCGCGGGGGTCTTGCGCCCGCAACGCGCATCACGAATCTGACAAATCGACCGGCGAACTTTGCGACCTTTGCGTGTTGGACGCCCGGTAGCGACGACTTTCAGATCGTCTCGCCGAATTCGTCCTACATCCTGACTATTCAAAACTATGCGGCGAAGCGCCCGATCGTCGATCTGCGCGCTCCGGATCTGGATAGCGACGGCGCGGCGGACGTGGCGATTCTTCTCGAAGGCGGGCTTGCGATTTCCACCTACTTGCGCAGTGGCGTGACGTTGACGCACGCTCAGAGCTCGGAAGTCGCTCTGAAGTTTCCCGCCCGCGAAATTGTTCCCGGCGATTTCGCCGGAGATGGCTACGATAGCCTGATCACGATCAGTGATGTTGTTCCGCCCACACGTGCACCGGCCTCCATTCTCGTCGGGCTCTTGCACACCGATGGCTCGGGCCTTTTCTCCACGACGCCGGACAAGGAGCTTGGACTGCCTGCGTTTGGAACCGGACCCGCCGATACGAGCGACCCCAACGTCGTCTTCTACGAGGGCACGATGGATGGGACCGAGCCGGAACCACGTGTTGCGGCTGCGCACAAGATCCCGGGCTTCACTACCAAGCACGGTGGTTACGATGGAGTTTCCGTGGACGTTGAGGCCGCCCAGACGGATCCCGATCTTGGATTCTTCGATGTGTATCCGACGGAAACCGTCAATCAGACGTTACCTGGGGCGGCGGGGGACTACACGGTCGGCCTGAACCGGATTGGCAAACGCCAGTCGGCGTTCTACTTTGGCGACGCGGGACTGTACGATGAGTTAGGCGTGATCATCGATCCGCCGGCCGGCACTTACGAGACGCCTTTCGAGGCGACCTTCCTCCCGGAAACCGGTCCGACGATCTTCTATGCGATCGATGGCGGCGATTGGGGACGTTGGAACGGCGAGACGATTCCGATTCTGAAGTCCACGACGGTCGAGTATGTTGGGACTTCCGGCGGTGTTGTCGGACCGACGAAGTTGGCCGAGTACGTTCTGAACGTACCGGGTTGTCTGGATAGCGACGGCGATGGAATCCCGGATCTGATCGAAGTTCAATTGGGCATGAATCCGTTCCTGCCGGCCGACGATGAGAACGCAAACGGCATCATGGATCTTGCGGAGTTCCTTCGCGGGGCCGACACGATTCTTCCGGAAGTACCGGCCCCGTTGCTGGCCGACGCGGATGGCGATGGTTGGGGCGACTACGATGAAGGTTTGCGAGGCACATTGCCCGGCAATTCTTCAGACTATCCCGTGGCTCCGAACCTGTTCACGCCGGAGGCCCTCGTGCAGGGGGCGATTCTCGATCTTTCTGCGCTGGGCGATCCACCGGCGGGTACTCCCGCCCCAGGCAAGCCTTACCCCTCAAGTTACAACGTGACTGCATTGACTCCGAGTGGCGCGCCGATCGGCGGCGAATCCGCCGGCGGGACGTCCTATGCGACGCGCGTGAGCGGCGAGCACTTCCACATTGTGCGGGCACGGGCCAACGACGCGAGCGGACGACTTCTGATGCGGGTCGAGCCGCCGACGTCTCTCTGCATCGATCCTGGCGATTTCTGTCGTTATGCCGACGATGCCGATGCATGGCGGACCGCCTATCGATCGGATTATGAAGCGGTTACCTTCAGCATTCTCAATGGCCACGACATTGAGCCCCAAAGCACGGTCGTCGCCTACCTGCTGAATCGCTATTACGAGGTGCAATCGCCGATGGTCGGCGAGGAGTTTGCGCCCGGAATCGACGGGGCCGGCCCGCCGCCGGAGCTGGTGGACGCACTGCGGACGACGCGCAACGAGGCCGAGCTGTTCGTGGATCTCGAGTTCGGCGTGACGGCGGAGATGGTGGAGCTTGTGGCCGACTATCACAAGTTTGCCACGTCGCCGTTGCCGCGCCCGACGCCGGTTGTGCTGGCGGACCTGTTCGCCGGCCGCTCGGTGGCTCCGGAAGAAGTTCCCGACGGCGTTCGTCTGGACAATATCCCCGTCGTAGCGGCGCAGGTCGCCCTCCTGATGGATGGGCTCGGCGATGGGACGACGGACTTGACCGGGACGATTCAATACGACGAGTTCGGCTTCTATCTGGAAACGACCGGCACCTACACGACGATTCGACTGTCCGGCCTGGCGGAAAGCTTCATCCCGGGCACGACGGTGACGCTGCGCGCGATCCTCGATGTCGACGATTGCGACCCGTCCGTTCCGACGGCGCGGGTAGTGGGTGTGCTCAATCGTGAGGTTCCGCCCGTGCCGCCGTCGCTCGACAGCGATCACGACGGCTTGCCGGACGAGTGGGAGTACTACTACTTCGGTAACCTGGACCAGGACGGGAACGACAACCCGGACGGCGACAATTCGGACAATGCGAAGGAGTACGCCGACGGGACGAATCCGACGGTTCGGGATGGGGATCTGGACGGCGACGGGGTGCTGGACATTTGCGAGAGCTTCTCGCCGCCGGTTGTTCCCGAGCCGGGGCAGACGAACGCCATGCTCGCGGATACGGACAGCGACGGCCTCGACGATCTGGACGAGAACGTGACGGGATGCCCAGGCTTCGAGGGAATCTACCCCACGGATCCGCGCGACTTTGACAGCGACGACGACTTCTATGGCGATGGCATCGAGGTCCTGATGCTCGGTTCGGACCCAATGGATCCCTCTTCGCCGGCGGAAGCGTTCTCCGACCTGGATGGGGATCGTTTGCCCGACTCGATCGATCCGGACCCGACCTCGCCGGATTCGGATGGCGATGGATTCTCGGATTACGCCGAGGAACTCGGCGGCAGCGATGCGCTCGATCCAGACAGTATTCCGTCACCGCCGCCGGGCGACGCGGATGGCAATGGCACGACGAACATGTCGGATGCCTTCTGGCTGGCCCGCTTGATCAGCGGCATGGAACCGCAGGATGTGAACGGAGACGGAATTGTCGACGAGAAGGATGCCGAGTTGATCTACCTCTGGTCGATCGGCGACGCGTCGGTTCCGTACCTGCCGTACTTCGACTGATTGAGATCGACTGCAAGATAGAGCAGCGGCCCCTCCCGTGACCGAGAGGGGCCGCCGTCGTTTCCTGGAGAACAACTCCGTCCCCCTTTTCCAACGAGAGCCTATGACTCACGCAGAATGCCTGGTCTGGCTTCTTTGCGCGTGGCGGCTCGGAAGGCGGTCGGAATAAGGGGCAGCGAGGGGCGCCCGAACATTTGTAAAATGGGGTTAGGAAGCGTGCTTTCCCCCTCCCCCTCTTGCTTGGACCGCAAAAAACAATTGTGGCGCCTGTGCCGCCACGGGCATCGTAGGCACATCCAAACCTGACTGGAAGAAGTTGCCTGTGGTTTGGCATCTCTTTTGTGGAGGTACGTCAATGGCTGCGAACAGCGACGACGCGCTGCAGAAACAGCTCGAACGAATCGATGCGAAGATAGATCAGATGGAGCAGGCCTCGGCCCGATCCAAGATCATTAGCCGTCTGATGACGGTGCTTATCGCACTGACAGCGATTATCATGGTTCTGCTTCTGGTGAAGCCGATTCTCCAGGGCACTCTGAGCAAGGAGGGCCGCGAGCCCTATCGCGCGGAGTTCGAGAGGACATTCAAAGAACAGATCCAGCCCATGGTCCAGGACGAAGCCAAGCAACTGGCAAAGGAAGTTCTGCCGGTTTACCAAGAGGCGGCAATGAAGGCTTCCGAGACCAAGCTGCCGAAGGCGATCAGCACATTCGAATCCGAGTGGCAGATCCTCTACGGCGATCTGCAGACGGATCTGCAGGACCGGATTCAGGTGGCTCAGGAAGATATCGTCGAGCACCAGCACAAACGTCTGCTTGAGGAATTTCCCGATCTGAAGGACGAGGCGAAGACCGAGGTCGTCCTTGGAAATCTGGCCGACGCCTCATCGCGCGTTTCCGATCGGATCATCACCGAACTCTTCACCTCGCACTATCGTGCAATCGATCGGTTGGAGCTCAACTTCAACAGCATCGAGGTTCCGGATCATATTCATTCCATGAACGATGACGAGCTGGGCAATCATGTAAAGGACCTTGTGGCTGAAATGGTCGCCCTGAAGCTGCACCCGGACACGCAGCGCGCTGAACTCCAGATGCAGATGGAGAATCAGTGAGGCCCAGGTGATTTCTCACCCTAACCTGCTCTCATCTCTCAATAACTGCCCACAAGGAGCGTAAAAAGATGGCAGACGCAAAAGCGAATGCAGATCGGATAGAAAAACGCCTCGATGAAACCATTTCAAAACTCGAGCGCGGACAAAGGATAAACACCATTCTCGGAATCGTCCTGATCGTTGTGATCATGGGCTACTTCGGATGGTTGATCAGCAAGGTGAACGACCTGACCACCCCGGAGAGTGTTTCCGAGCTTGTCATGGGGATGGCCCGTGAGCAGATCCCGGATGCCCGCAAGGGACTCTCCGAGCAGTTGACGGAGAACGCCGAAGGCTACATCAACGACGCCTTCGACGAAGTCCTGTCCTCTGCACCGGACCTGCGCCGCGAAGCTCACAAGTTCGCCCTGCAGCAGGCCGACAAGTACATGAAGCAAATCCGGACGGAACTGGAATCGATGATGGATCAAGCCATCGAGATGCACTCCGAGGAAATCTCGTTGCTGATTGCAGAGCTCCAGACCGTCGAAGGTACCCAAGAGTTTGAGGACACGCTGTATCAGATTCTGATGGCGCCGATTCAGGAAGAAAACGTCCACGTCGACATCCAGGCCTACGGTGTGGCTTTGGAAGAGCTGGCCAATAAGATGCAGCGCCTGGCCGAGGCGAAGGACTTGACCGAATCGGAGCGTATCGAGCGCGATATCCTGATCGCCCTCAAGGAGTTCAGCGATCGTAGCGGCTGATCCGGCACGGTTCTTTCTCTTTCAACTCGGGGCATCCCAAAGCGGATGCCCCGAGTTTCTTTTTACGGATTGCCGATGTCTTTTGACGACCCCATCGAGTTCCCCGCCGAGTATCTGGCATACTTCGATCGATTCAATGACCGCGACTTCTTCGAGGCCCACGAGGTCCTCGAAGATCTTTGGGTCGTGGAGGTTGGGGAACTGCGCGATTACTACAAGGGACTGATCATGATCGCGGCTGCGTTTCATCAATGGCGGCGCGGGCGGTGTCGTGGGGCGTACAAGCTGTTTCGGGATGGTCGTGCTTATCTGGCCACATATCCGGCGCTGTACCAGGGATTTGAGTTGAAGGGATTCCTTGCCGAAATGGATAAGGTCTTTCGGCCGCTCGTGAGCCGCCACGGCCAGGATTGCCCTGCTCCGTCGGACGAGCAGCTTCCGTGGCTTGCGCTTGTTCATACCGCGGAGTAGCGGCCCCTCGAGGCAATCTGATGCCCGCACGGCTTGAACTTTTGCGCGACAACCCGGTGCTTCGCCTCGAGCTGAAACGCTACGGACGGCGCGTTGCCACGGTACTGCTGCTTGTACTCTGCCTGTGGCTGCCTGTTGCGCTGCTGCGTAGGACGCTGATGATGTATCCTGCGCTGCTCGCCGGCGGGTGGGCGCGGGAAGCGCTGATCGAGCTCCTGAACTTCATCATTCGCCCGGACATGCTGCTCGGGTTCTTCCTCGTGCACCAGGCGCTTGCACATCGACGTTGGCGATCGATCCTGCCGGAACTGCGGACAACATTCATTCAACCCGGAACCATTATCGCGGGCAAGCTCTTCGCCCCCCTTGTATTGTTGTTTGCCCTGAATGTGATCAGCGCCCCGTATCGGTATGGCGACCTGGTCTTCGATCGTGGGCTCTGGTTCTATCCGAAGGGGTTTCCGATCGCGGCGGGGGGGATGGTCGCGGCATTTGCGCTCTTGGAGGATGTTCTCTTCTTGCTCGCACTGCTGCTGATTGCCGCGAACGCTTACATGTCGCGGCGCGACGAGTTGATGGCCACGATTCTGGCGCTGTTGCAGGTCTTCGGGCTGGGGGTTGTGATTACCGTGTGCGGGTTTGCCCCGGTGATGATTCCGTTCAATTGGTACCGGGTCGTGCGGTTCGATCTCGGGATCATGGACATGACGGCGCACACCGTGTTTTTCGCGCTCGTCATTCCGGTGGAGTGGTTGGTGATTCGATACTATATCCGGCGCATCGGCGAGCGGCTCGACCAGGATCTTGGGCCGGAAGAGGACGGCGGAGTTCTTTCGTGAGGTTGTTTCGATGTTGCACGCTGACAGCGTGCAGTGCCTCATTTGCCAAACCCGGGGCGGCGCTCGCGAAGAGCCGCGAGCTTGCCCTGGGCTATCTTTGTTGAATCCCTGTCAGGGATTCTCTTCATGTTCAAGATAGCTGCGGAACGACCTCGAATTATCCCGCCCATTCTACGACTTTGTTTACAGCCTTCTCGATGCCGGCGTAGATCTTCTGCAGGCGGTCCGGCAGCATGTAGGCCGGGGACGTCGCGACGCGATTGCGTTCGTCGAAGTGCGCTTCATCGACGGCGCAGTTGATGTGCCTGGCGCCCATTTTCTCGATGGCTTGCGCGGTTCCTTCATCGTTGCCGATCGTGACTTCGACGCCATTACCAATGACCCTTGCAGCCACTGCCGGGGCGATGCAGACGAAACCCAGCGGCTTGCGCGCTTCGTGTATTTCGCGCACGAGACGTTCAACTTCCGGATGGACGACGCAGTTGGGGCCTTCTGTCGCGAAGTTGCACAAGTTCTTCGCGGCGCCGAATCCGCCGGGGAAGAATAACCCGTCGAGTTCCGCGCCCTGCACATTGGCGCAGTCCTTCACGGCGCCGCGCGCGATGCGCGCTGATTCTACGAAGACGTTGCGTGCTTCATCCGCTGCCGGTTCGCCTTTTGAATGATCGATGACGTGCATCTGGTTGACGTTCGGAGCGATGTAAACGATCTCCGCGTTGGCGCGATCCAGCGCCAGAATTGTCAACACTGCCTCGTGGATTTCGCTGCCGTCGTAAACGCCGCAGCCGGAAAGCATCACGCCGATTTTCTTTGCCATGGTAAATCCTTTCGTCGTGGGAGTCAGGCCAGCGATTCGACCGTGCTGTCGATCACCAGTTCGATCTGTTTTTCTGTCATGGATGGACTGAGCGGAAGCGTGACCAGGCGCTTCTCCACGGATTCAAGAATGGGAAGATGCGGTTCGCGCGGCCAGATGCCCTGCACGTGTGTGAAGCGATGCAGTGGCTTGTAGTGCACGCTCGTCTGAATGCCGCGATCCGCCATGCGGCGCATGAACATGTTGCGATCGACTTCCTTTGGCAGCAGCGCCACCAGCAGATGATAGCTGGCGCCTTTGCCGCGCGCACCGGATGATGGGAATCGAATATCCGTTGTGCGGTCCAGGATCCCGGTCTTGATAAGTTCCGCCGTCTCGCGCCGTCGCCGTGTCGTGTCGTGCAGACGACGAAGTTGCTCGCGTCCGATCGCCCCGCGCATGTCGTCCATCCGGAAATTATGACCGGCCACGATGATGTCGTAATCGCTGGGGCCGTGGTGGAAGAAATCGTAGCTCGAGCGCGTCATGCCGTGATTGCGGATCAGGCGGAGACGCTCGGCGATCGCGCGATCGCTGGTCACGATCATGCCGCCTTCGCCGGTCGTGAGGTTTTCGCTCGCGAAGAATGAAAACACACCGGCGGCACCGTTCGTGCCAAGAAAGCGATCATTGTAATTCGCAAGAATTCCGTGTCCGGCGTCTTCCAGCACCGGCACGCGATAGCGTCGTCCCAGCTCCAGGATGGGCTGGATGTCGCATGGGAAGCCGCCGTAGGGCATCGTCACGATCAGGTGCACGTCCGGACTCATCTTCTCCTGCAGGTCCTTCACGGAGAGAGTCAGGTCGTCTTCGCTTGTGATGTCGATCAGCAGGGGAATCTGCCCGCGGCGGAGGGCCACATTCATCGACGCGACAAACGTCAGTCCCGACATGGCGACCTGGTTGCCCGGCGCGACGCCCAGCGCATCGTAGCACATCGCCAGCCCATCGGTCCCATTGGATGTCGCAATTGCGTGGGGGACGCCGAGCGTCTCCGCAAACTCGCGCTCGAATGCTTCAACCTCGGGGCCCATCGGCAGCCAGCCGCCGTCGAGCACGCGCATCAGGGCGCGCTTCTCTTCTTCGCCGATCGTCGGAGTTGTGAGCGGAACCTTCCAGGTCATCCAGCCAGTCCTCCTGCCCCATGGGTAGACTTGTGCAGCCCTCAACGGCTACTACGCGCTTACTCCGTCCGCAAGGCTTCGATGGGATCCAATTGGGCGGCCTTCAATGACGGATAAAGGCCAAACAAGAATCCAACCCCTGCAGCGACGCCGTTCGCAATCAAAACCGCCTGCAGCGGAATGATGGTTTCCCAATCCGCATATTGGCCGATCAGATTGGCGAGTCCGTACCCCAATCCGATGCCCAGGATGCCGCCCAGCAGGCTGATGATGAGCGATTCGATGATGAATTGCCCGAGAATATCGCGCCGCGTCGCGCCGAGGGCGCGTCGCACGCCAATCTCGCGCGTTCGCTGCGTCACGGTTGCCAGCATGATGTTCATGATGCCGATGCCGCCGACGAGAAGCGAAATCGCCGCGACGAACATCAGCACGTTCGAGAGAATCGACTCGGTTTCCTGCTGCTGGCGGATCAGTTCCTCCGGGACGACGATTTCAAAGTCGGTAATCTGGCTGTGGCGGCGTTCGAGAATATCGCCAACGACCTGGGATGTCTCGCGCAGTGTCGCCGCGTCCCGCACTTTCAGAACAATCTCGTCAAGTTTATCGGCCTGCGCTTCGCCTTGGCCCAGGCGACGGATCAGCGAGTTGATCGGCAGGTAGATACAACGATCCACGTTGCCGACATCGATGACCGTTTTGACGCCGCCCATGCTGCGCGGCTGCAGCACCCCGACAACCGTGTAGTACTGCCCCGAAATCAGCAGACGTTGTCCGAGTGGATCGACCAGAGGGAAGGCCTCGCGCCGCACCTCCTCGCCGATCACGCAAACCTGTTTACTTTCTTCTGTATCGATGGATGTCAGGAAGCGCCCCTCGGCGACTTCGTACCCCATGATACCGGGCAGGTCTTCGTTGGTGCCGAAGATCTCGGCCGGCAGGCTGCGGCCACTCGAGAAGGCCTCCAGTTCCGCCTTCTTCAGCGGCGCGATGTAGGTGACATTCTGCCCGAGAATCTCGCGGATCGAGGCGGCATCTCCGCGAGTCAGTCCATTTGGCGAGCGTCGCATTGCGGCCAGCGCCTCCGCGCCTTTCAGTTCGAGCGCACGCACGCGAATCGTATTCGTTCCCAACATGGCCAACTGGCGGTTCAGTTCTTCCGCGGCGCCGGCGCCGATAGCCGACGTTGCAATCACCGCCGCGATGCCGAAGATCACTCCCATCATCGTCAGCAGCGACCGCATCTTGTGCATGCGGATTTCCGTCAGACCGATTCGTACAGACTCACCAATGTGCATAATCCCGTGACTTTCTCCCTTTCAGGCTCCACTCGGTTCCGCCATCGTTCCCAAACTCAATCGCCCGGCCTCCACTTCCATTACGAAGAGATCGTCCCGCGCTTCATCTCTCCAGCGCAGCACATGGCGCCCCGCGGGTAAATCACCGATTACAAGCCACCCCGATCCCGGCGTATCGTTTTGCAGGCTCTCGTCGGGCGTCTGCGCCTCCAGGAACGGCGTGCAGAAGGGGAATGGCTTCACCGGGCCACGTACCGTGGCGGAGGGCAGTCGCTGTCCCCTTGGCGATCGGAGGGCCAGCGCGCCGAAGCCCGGCTCCGCGGGTTCCAGCCAGAGCTCCGGGTTCGAGGGCTTCGCCAGGTCCAGGCTTTCGCCGGTCCGACGCCATTCGACCTCGAAATGGAGGTGGCTGTTTGTCGCCCGACCGACGGCGCCGGCGTCGGCGATGTGCTTGCCAGCCTTCACCTCCATGCCTTCGCGAACGTACAATGCCCGTCCGTGGACGTAAACCGTCGTCATGATCCAGCCGGGGATGACCTCGCCGTGGTCGATGAAGACACGATTCCCATCCTCCGGGGCCGTTACCCGCACCACTTGCCCCGCGGCGCAGGCGACAATCGGTGTCCCCGGCGGCGCGTTGAACTCGACTCCGCGGTGGGGGCGGAATTCGCCCTCGCACGTCGTTGCGAAGAGGTATGTCTGGTCCAGGTAAGGCTGCTGGGTGCGGTCGATCGGCCGCCGCAGCGATAAGAATGGCCACGGCTCGGGCTTTTCGAGGCGAATCTCTTGTGGCTCTTCCCAGGACTTCTGCGGCTTGCGCTCAGCGTACTCGAAGAGGCCCGCGCTGGTGCCGATTAGTTGCACGTCATCCGGTCGCAGCAGCGCGTGGGCGTCGCTGGCGGGCTCCCAGGCGGCGTTCGAGATGAGTTCCGCCTTTGTCTTCTCGGTCAGCCCTGTGCCGATTTCGCTGAACCGGACGATGCCGTCCGGTGTCGCCACGGCCAGGCTCGAGGCCGGCCAACTGCTGAAGTGCCGGGCGGGAAGTGTCCCGGGGCCTTTCTCGAAGAAGTGCCACGAGCTGCCCGAATCGTTCGACCATCCGACGCCGCCGTCCGTTGCCAGCAACCACTGCCGGTGCAGGAGGCGAATGTCGCGCACGCGGCGGCGTTTTGGGTCCTCCGGCAGGCGCGGCATCAGTGGATGCCAGGTTTCGCCCTCGTCGTAGCTGACCGACCCGCCGGCCAGATGCCCGACGATCAGGATTGGTCCGCCGGTTCGCAGGGCCGTCGCGTAGACGTTTTCCAGGTGAGCGTCGCCGAATTGATCCTCCAGTTCGCCACCGGGATCGAAGCGCAGCAGCCCATCCGTCGTCGCCACCCAGATGGCGCGCTCGGTGGCGCTGATGGCGGAGACGTAGCGGTGCACGCGGTCGCCCTGGCTGATTGTCCGGATCTCCGGCTCGCGATCGTTGAGGCCTTCGAGCAGGGCGAGCGCGCCGCCCGCCGTGCCAATCCACAGTTTCTCGCCGCTGAATGCCAGTGCCGAGACATGCCGCCAGGGTAGGCCGGACTCCTTGGTCCACCGCCGCCACCGTCCGTTGGCGCCGGGATCGCGCACCAGCAGGCCCTGGCCCTGGGTACCGACCGCCAGCCGGCCTGCGGGGGACACGGCAAGCGCCCGAACCGCCGGGACGAGCGGCTCGCCCTCCGGCGTGCAGTTGAGACGGCGCCATTGGAAGGTTGCGTCAGCTTGCATCACAGCCCCCAGGCACTGCGAGCGGACGTGTCGGGAACAGCGGAGGTTGTGCGGATCAGTCGGGATGGGAGGCCGACCATGCTTGGCCTCCTTCGGTGGGGTAGATCGCCTCCACCTCGGCGTTGCCGCTGATTTTCCAGGACATCGCCTCGGAGAACGGTCTCGGATTGAAGTCCAGATCGTCGCGGGCCCGATCGATGCCGACGTTCTTGTCTTCCTGCATGCGGCGGATGACGTCGGGGGTAACGCCCAGCGGACGGAGGAAGTTCGGCATCACGGTGGCCGACCACATCGCGAGCTTCAGTGGAACATGCACGAGGCGAATTGCCCGACCCTGGGCCTCGGCGATCTGCCGGATGAAGTCGTTGTACTCGATCGCCTCCGGCCCGCCCAGGGTGTAATCGTGATGCGACGTGTCCGGGCGGCGCAGCGTTTCCACGAGCGCATCCACCAGGTCCTCCACGAACACGGGCTGGACGAGGTTGTTGCCTTTGCCGAAGACGGGGAACCACGTGTGGCGGCTGGTCCATTTGACCAGTCTCGTGATGTTGTCATCGCGACGGCCGCCGAAGATCATCGTGGGACGAATGATCGTCCACTCGCGGTCGCATTCGGTCAGCAGCGCCTCGGCTGCCATGACTTCGTTCACGTCGGGTGTCTTGAAGGTCGAGAAACGGCGCGTGGATGACATGCAGACCAGGCGTTCGACGCCGACGCGGTGACAGGCCTGGATGCAGACCTCGGCGTGGCGGATGTGCGAGCACGACACCATGGCGTCGCAACCTTCGAGCGCTTCCCAGATCTTCCAGCGGCGATTCGCGTCGCCCTCGACGATCTCGCAGCGTGCGGCGGCCAGTCCCTGGGCGATTGGCGACTTCGTGTCGCGGGTCATCGCGCGCACATGCACGCCGTGTCGAGCAAGGCGGCGCGCGACACGCTCGCCCGTGTGGCTCGAGGCGCCCAGCAGCAGGATTCGGCGGGGGAGCGGGACTACCAGCATTTGACGCGCTCCCGGATGATTCTCTCGTAAACGCTCCACTGCGCGCTCAGAACGGGCTCCAGCCCATAAATATCCAGCGCGCGCCGCCGGCCCGAGGCCCCCATCTTTGTTGCCGTGTCGGGATGGCGAAGCAGGTACTTCACGGCGTCGGCCAGTTCATCGGCCTTGCCGACATCGACCAGGAAACCGGAGGCGCCGTCCTGGATTTCCTCGCGGCAGCCGCGAATCCGCGTCGCCACAACCGGCAGGCCCATCATCATGGCCTCGATGATCGAGACGGGAAGGCCTTCGCGGTGCGAGGGCAATGTAAAGACCGTCGAGGCTGCCAGGAGATCGGGCACGTCGCTGCGCAGGCCAACCATGTGGACGTGGCCCTGCAGTTCCGGCACCTCGGCCAGTTTTTGGAGCTTGCGCTTAATTCGGTCGCGTTCGCTGGACAGCGTATCGCCGATGATCAGGAAATGCGCGTCGGGAAATTCTTCGCGAATGATCGGTGCGGCCTGCAGGAATTCGAAGAAGCCCTTCTCTGCGGTCATGCGACCGATGATCGTGATGACCGGCGCTTCCTCCGGGATGCCCAATTCCTTGCGGCGTTCCGGGCCTTTCCATTTCACGAGGTTGCGGTCGTACTTCGCCACATCGACGCCGTTGCGGATTGTGTAGATATGCGAGGGGGCATCGATCTTCAGGCGCTCAGCGGCCAAGGCGTCCTCGCCACTGACGCAGAACAGGTAATCGTGAAACTTCGCGGCGAGCTTCTCCAGCAGGATGTGGAAGAAGCGTTTTCTCTTCGGCATCCGATCGTGGAAGTAGAATCCGTGGGCCGTGTAGATGATCGTGTTCACGCCTGCCAGGCGCGCCACCGGGCGCGCGATGTACGAGGCGATCGGCGTATGCACGTGCACGATGTCGTACTTTTTCTTCTTTAGGAGGAAGAAGAGGCGGAAGGCGCTGAAGATGTGGCTGATGAGATTCCGGGAACGCGCGATCTTGAGCGGGATCATATTGAGGCCCCAGGACTTCAGCTCGTCCCAATGGGGACCCGGGGTACAGGCGACATCGACCTCGCATTTGTGCTGATTCTGCAGGTCCAGAGCTAGGGGCGCAAGAAACTGCCGCACCGTGAAGTCCACGGCGCACAGTTGCAGAATCCTGGGCGCCCTGGTTTCGCGCGCCTTCTTCTTCGCCTGTTTCGCTTCAGCCATCCCGAGCAATCCTTGCCGGACCCGTTGTCGACTCGATCAAATATGAAGAGCGGCGGCCAGCGGGTCAAGCGCGGGAAGCGTTGTCCGCCGGGACATTCTCCAAAGCCGCCGCGAGGCGGTCGTGTTAAACAAAACCCCGTCCGCTCCTGGAGAGGGAGAGCGGACGGGGGTTGGAATCGTACTCAGACTCGCCGTGGCGAGAAGACGTCTTACCAGCGGTAGTGGGCGAAGGCCTTGTTGGCTTCGGCCATGCGCAGGACGTCTTCCTTCTTCTTCACGGCGCCGCCGGTGTTGTTGAAGGCGTCCATGAGTTCGTTGGCGAGACGCTGAGCCATCGTCTTCTCGTTGCGGCCGCGGGCATTGGTGATGATCCAGCGGATCGCAAGGGCCTGGCGACGGTTCGGCTTCACCTCGACGGGCACCTGGTAGTTGGCACCGCCGACGCGCCGGCTCTTGACTTCGAGCACCGGCTTGACGTTTTCCATTGCCTGGTTGAAGACCTCGAGGGGCTCCTGGCCTTCCATCTTTTCGGCGATCTTGTCCATCGCGCCGTAGAAGATGTGCTCGGAGGTCAGCTTCTTGCCGTCCCACATGAGGCAGTTGATGAACTTCGCGACGAGCAGGCTGTTATAGCGAACGTCGGGGAATAGGCCGCGACCCGGCTGGATTGTCCGGCGACCCATCTTGCGCTGGCTTCTGCTCCGTCCGTCTTTTTTCTTACGTTTTGCCACAGTGCACCTCTAAAGAAATCGTCAGAATCTGGTCGTGCTATTACTTCGGCCGCTTGGTTCCGTACTTGGAACGGCTCTTCTTGCGGTTGGGAACGCCCTGCGTGTCGCCCTTCTTGGCGCCACGAACGATGTGATAGCGCACACCCGGGAGGTCCTTCACACGGCCGCCGCGGATCAGCACAATCGAGTGCTCCTGCAGGTTGTGGCCTTCGCCGGGGATGTAGGCGGTCACTTCGTAGCCATTCGTCAGACGCACACGGGCGATCTTACGAAGGGCGGAGTTGGGCTTCTTGGGTGTCGCTGTCGAAACACGCGTACACACGCCACGACGTTGCGGACAGCCCTGCAGCGCAGGCACTTTGTTCTTCTTCTTCGAGACCTTGCGACCGCGTCGAATCAACTGATTAATCGTCGGCATAAACCTTCTTCACTCTCCATAATCTTACCGTCGGCAGGGCGCACGGCTCCTCCGCAACGGGCCCGCTATAAAGGCCAGAGGGTGCCGCGCGGTCAAGCGCTAATTGCGGCACCCGCGATTTCTAGTCTCCCAGCACCGTCCACTGCCAGGGTCCCAGGGTTACCTTGTTGCCCGGAAGCAGCTCGTGCTCGAGCTCGACAGTCGTTTCTTCGCCCTTCAGGTTGGCAATCACAAGCACATTGCCGCTCGAATGAGTTCGAGTAAAGGCCAGGGCCTTGTCCGCCGGCTCCGGGTTCAAAAGCTGGAAGTCGCCATATTTCAATGCTTCATGCTGCTCGCGCAGGGCCAGAATGGAGGTCCAGAAGGCCCGCATTCCGTGCGGATCGCTGGTGAAGTCCACGACCTTGCGGTCAAAGAAGCCATCGTTGCGCAGATCTGTACAGCCCACCTCGGTGCCTGTGTAGAGCAGTGGCATGCCGGGTATGGTCACGCTCAGTACAGCCCCCAGCTTGGCCTGGTCCGGGCCGCCATAGACGTTCAGAGCGCGCTCGCGGTCGTGATTTTCCACGAAATTCATATGCACCGAGTACCGCGGATAGCCGTATTGCTGGGAAAGGATGGCGGAACGGAGCTGCTTGGCGGACAGCTCGCCATTGATGACATCGTGGCCAACATCCAGCAGCGGCCAATTGTATGTCAGGTCGAACGCCTTGACGTGCAGGTCGGCCGCTTCGCTTTCTGCCAGCATAACGATTTCTCCCGGCTTAATCCGGTCGAGCCGGGCGCGGGCCATCTCCCAGAACGGCGTCGGCATCAGCGACGCCACGTCGCAGCGATAGCCATCGATGTCCAGGTCCCGCACCCAATACTCCATCATCTCGGCGCAGTACTCCCAGACTTCGTGGTTATCCCAGTCGAGATCGACGATATCGTACCAGTCGGGATTGCTGGCCGTCATCTTCCCTTCCTCGTTGCGGATGAACCAGTCGGGGTGCTCGCGGGTCAGGACGCTGTCTGGCGACGTGTGGTTCAGAACCAGGTCGATGATGACCTTCATGCCGTGGGCGTGGGCCTCGTCGACCAGGCGCTGGAAGTCTTCCTTGGTGCCGAAGTCGGGGTTCACGGCATAGTAGTCGGAGATTGCGTAGGGGCTGCCGAGCGTGCCTTTGCGTTCCTGCTCGCCGATCGGGTGGATCGGGAGCAGCCACAGGATGTTGACGCCCATGGCTTCGAGCTCGGGGAGGCGCTCGCGCAGGCCCTCGAAGTCGCCGGATTCGGAGAAATTGCGAATGTAAACGGAATACATCACGAGGTCGCCCAGGTCGGCCAGCGTCGACCGCGCCGGGATCTCGCTCCATTCCGTCAGGTACAAATCCATCTCGTCGACGACGCTGACCACTTCGACGGGCTTCAGAATGCCGCCGGGTCCGCCTACGTCATTAACGCGCACCGCCAGGTTCAGCGTGGTCGGCTCGCCCTTCTTCAGGTACGGCCCCAGATCGAGCCAGAACGGTGTGTTCCACGAATGGTGCGAGGTCGCCAGTTCGCCATCGATGTAAACCCAGGCCTCGTCGTCGACCTGGCCGAAGCGCAGCACCGTCTTGGCTTCAGCGTCTTCGGGGGCTTCGACCATGATCGTGCGGCGATACCAGCCGACGCCGTCGTACTCTTCATCCCATTCGGCGGGGACTGCCATGTCGTTCCACTCTGCGTCGTCGTGATCGGGCGCAAACCAGCCCTCATCCACGCCGATATCTTCCGTGTCGTATTTGAACTTCCATTCGCCTTCGATCTTCGCCGACTGACCACGGACGGGAGAGAGAACCGACATCATCACCACCACCACAAACAAAGGAATCCAGGCCGCCCCAGGGCAGCCGAACCGACCGGACTTGGGAGTGCTCATCAAAAAAAACCTCCGGGTTTCTCGGGGGAAGAAGAGTCGTTGACTGATCCCCTACCTAAGTGCCGGCCCGGGGCGAGTCAATGCGATGCGTACGGGATGACGAATAAATGACGGAACGGTTTCATTCGGCCTCGAAATGCTCCTTGAGGCGCTTCGCGATTCGGGCGAGTTCTGCTTCAGACAAGACATCACCGGGCTTCGCGCCGAGATCCATGTCGAGCTTCTCCCCAAGGGCGGCGGCCAACTCCGTACGGAGGGAAGGGCTTTCGGTTCGTTGAAAGACGATCCACAGAGAATCCGGCTTCTCCTCCACGAGCTCCCGAAAGGCTTGTCGATATTGATCTCGCTCCTGCTCGGTGTCGGCCTCTTCCCAGCCATCGTTAATCATTGTCGTGAGCTCTGTCAGGAGTTCGTCGACTTGTCCGTGAACGACTTCCATCTGCTGTCGCAGTTGTTCGAGTTGCCCCGAAGTCATGAGCACTCCGGATTCCTCAAGTCGCTTGACTGCTTCCTCAGTTTGTTTGTTGCTCGAACTCTGGAGCCACAGGGGTACCAAGATCAGAAAAAGGGTCGGCAGAACCATCAGCAAGAACTTCCAGAATGGAGGGCGCTTTCCCTCATCTTCCGCTTTCTGCACCATCTGCAAGATGTTGCCGAGGTAGACCATTATGAAGATGATGGCGCCCAATGTGAACGCGATTGCGCCTATCATGAGCACGATGAACCAGAGATCCATGTCAGCCGCTTGCCCCCCCATACAGTTTGTGTATCCGAATGTAATCCAGCACCGGCGCGGCGATCAGTTCTGCGGCGTCCTCGCGGCCGGCGGCGAGGCGTTCGCGCACTTCGGTCGATGAGACCATCGGGAGGGCGCCCGGGCGCAGTCCGCGGGCCGGGTCGCCGGAGTCGGTGACGATGCGGGGGATCTCCAGCGGGGGAGCGAGCTCGACTACCGCCTCGCCTTCGCGCCACTTGGGCAAGTCGTCGATGATGTCCGTTCCGACAAGCAGGCGGCAGGAGTCGTCGGGGTGGCGGTCGCGCAGAATCCGGATCGTATCCACCATGAAGGACTTGCCTTCGCGTTCGCCCTCGAGCGGATCGACGGTCGCCAGTCCATCCGCCAGCGGCTCGATGGCGATTCGGCACATGGCCACGCGATGGGCGAAGGATGCGCCGGGTTCTTTCCCGAAAGCATGGCGCGCCGCCGGAATGACCAGCACGCGATCGACCTCGCCGGTTTGCAGAGCCCAGACGATAGCCATCGTGTGCGCCCGATGGGGCGGGTCGAACGTGCCGCCGAAGATTCCGATTCGCATGTCCAGGCTCCTTGGGGAAATGTTGCGAACTGTTGTCGTTTGGATGCAACCGGAACAGGGCGTGTTCCGCGTGGAAGCGCCCGCAGCCCTTATCTCTTGCGTTGAGCGACGGTTCGATTCAGGCTCCAGCACAGTCGTATCGATCCGCCATCCGGGCAAAGAGGGGTGCCGATGACATCGGACCGTGAGCCACTCCGTTGGCAATTTGAAGAGCTGATGATTCTGAAAGAGCAAGGCCAGGATCAGGAGGCTGCGGAGCTTTTTCAGAAGTTCCTGCAGCTCGGGCCGGAGCTCTTCGATCCCCTCGCCAGTTTCCTGATCAAGCAACCCAATCATCCGCGCATTGCCGTCCTGATCGAGCTCCTCGGAAAACTCGGCGATAACCGCGCTCAGCCGATCTTGATTCGCTTTCTGGATATCGAAGTGAAAGAGTTGCGTCTGAACGCCGCGATCGGCCTCGGGTGGATGCGAGCGCGCGCAGCGCTGGAGAAACTCGATGTCATCGAGGGGTTCGATCCCGACCAGGACGTTCGGCGCGAAGCGCAAATCGCCGTCGAGGAAATCCTGCGCGACTTCCCGACGTTGCGCGGCCAGTTGAAGCACCACAGCCGCGTGAGTTTGCCGCGCAAGGCGATTCATATCGACGATGAAACGGCGATCGCGCTGACGCGCACGCCGGAGGGCGAAGAGCGCCGCCGACTGGTGGGAATGCTGCCGCGGTTGTTGGCGATGAGACACCGCGCCGTGCCGCTCGGAATTGGGCCGGGCGGAGTCGTATCAGTCGCGGTGCGGTCGGATTTACCGGAGGATCCCTCCGAGCTGTTGACGAAGTTGATCGGCCACGAGGTGGAACTGCACGGCTGGCCGCTGCCACGCATCTACGAGCGCATCCTGACGTTCTATGCGTGGGGCGACGACGACTGGGTGCAGTGCTCCGAGACGCTGACCGAAGCCTCGCGTCATGAAATTTGCCACGTCATTCTGGACAACATCGTTCCGGATGAGCCGCACCCGCCGCTGGAGGATTGCAGCGACTGCATCGAGGCGATCCAGTCGTTCCTTTCCATTGCCGCGCAGTGCAATTACAAGGCGGCCTACGTCGCGCAGGGCCCGGCGGACGACGAGTTCGAAGTCGTGATGCTGGATGCCGATGGAAATCGCACGGATCTCGGCGCACCGCCGGAGGAACTGCGCGAACGCTTCATGAAAGGCATTCGCATTCTGGCGAATCTGAACATCCCCGGCGCTCACCATGGAAGTCGCGGTGCAATCCACTGCGTGAATCCGCGCGAAGACGAGCGCTTCGGCGTTGTCGTGACCGGCAAGCGCGAAGGCGCGCGCGAGATCCTGGCGTTCGAGTTCGTTCAGCCGGAGAATAACTGAGAGAAAGCTGCGAATGGCGAACGGTCTGCTGCCGATTGCCAGGTCTTTCCATCGATCATGCCCAAGAAACTTCGCCTGTTAGTCATTGCCCACTCCACCGAGAAATCCGGCGCGCCGAAGATTGCCACGCAGATGGCGGAGGGCTTTGCGGCGTTGGGCCATGACGTCGTGGCGTGCTATCCCGAGAGCGGCGGTTGCGAAGAGGAAGCGCGCGCGGCTGGTTTGAAGACGGCGATCGTGCCCAATCCCGTGCGTCCGGTTGCCGACGCGTCCGGCGCCGAGCGCATTCGCCTGATGCTGACGCGGCTGCGCGCGATCTGGCTCTATCGGCGGCTCGTGCGCGAAGGTCGCTTCGATGCCGTGTGGATCGGCAGCTACATCGCCGTGCTGGCCGGCCTGGGGGCTTGGCTGGCGCGTGTTCCCGTCGTATACTGTGTGCAGGAAGATCCCATCCCGACGTTCGTGAATCGTCAGCGCGTTCGCGTGATCCGCCGCACGGCGGCGGCGCTTGCGTTTGTTGCCCGGCGCAGCCAGCGCGTGTTCAAGCCGCGCCCCAAGCGGCAGCCTTGGATCATGTTGCCGAACTTCGCCGACTCGACGCGATACTCGCACGAAGGGCGTGATGAAGATTTGCGCGCGAAACTGGGTGCCGCGCCGGAAGATGTTGTCTTCACGACGCTCGCGTTCATTCACCATCGCAAAGGCATCGATGTGCTGCTGCGCGCGTTCCGCCAGGTCGTTGCCGAGCAGCCGCAAGCGCGCCTCTGGATCGCGGGCGATAACGTAGCAACAATGATGGATTATCGCCGCGAGCAGGAAGCCTACATCGCCGAACACAATCTGGGCGATCGCGTGACGTTCCTCGGCCACCGTGACGACGTGCCGGCGGTGCTGCACGCGAGCGATGTGTTTGTGCTGGCATCGCGCAACGAGGCACTGCCCGTGACGATCATCGAATCGATGATGGCCGCGCGGCCCGTCGTGGCGACGGATGTGGGGTCGGTGAACGACATGATCGTGCCGGACGAGACGGGCGCCATTGTCCCGCCGGAGGACCCGGATGCCTTTGCCGTGGCGATGATGCCGTATGCGGCCGAAGCGGAACTTCGCGCTCAGCACGGCGCGGCGGGACGTGCCCGAGCGCTGGACCTTTACGACAGGCCACGCGTGGTCGAACGCGGAGTGAATCTGATTCGAAAAGTCCTCGCCGCGCGCAGCTGAGTCCTATCTCCAGACCTTCCAGAGCTTGCGGAATCGATTGCCGATGGCCTTCGGCGATTCGGCGTAGAGGCGCTTCGCGAGCGGCCGCGCTTTGTCCTGCAACTCCTTGCGACGTTCGGCGATCAATGCCTCGAACATGGCGAGGACATCCTCGTTCCCGAAGGACTCGCGTTCGTCCTTAAGCAGCTGCGCCAGCAAGGCAAGGTCGTGGTCGTCGCCGATGAGTTCGCCGAGCACCATCGCGCCATGGCGGCGCCGATCGACCATGTCGGGCCAGAGCCCGCGCAGTGTGCTGACCTGGTAGCGATGGTACTTCGCGCGCTTGCGCCAATCGTGAAAGTCTTCGAGCCGGCCAGTCTTGTAGGAACGCTTCAGCCCCGCGCGACCGCGTTCGTACGTCCGTTGCAGGCCGGCGCGAATCGTCGAGAATCCCGAGCTCTTGATCTTCCACTTATCAATGTCCGCGCGAGCCTGCTCCAGGTCCTTGAGCGTCTCTGCCAGCAGCGCCTCGAGCGCGCCCTCGTCGATGGCCAGTCGCTTGCGGCGGCGCGTGAGAGCGGCGCGAATCGAACCGAATGCCTTGCGATCGATGCGGTCCTGGAAGCGTGCCATCAGAGCATCGTAGGTGTTGATGGCCGTCTGGGCGTCGCGCATTCCGGAAAGGCGTTTGGACAGATCGCGGAAGCGCGCGTTTTCGCGATCGTGAAGCTTGCCGTTCTCCATTCGGACCAGGCGCAGCGCGGCGCGGATTTTCTTGCAGCGTTTCCGCACCTGGTGGACGGCGGTGTGGCGATCCAGCTCAGGATCGCGGATTTCCGCAATCGCGCGATCGACCTGTTCGCCGACCATGCGTTTCAACGCCTCACCCACATCCTCTTTTCGTTTGAAGCGGAACGGCATGCTTCGCTCCTCGGCTATCGGATAGACGACAGTTCTTCTTTCCATCTGACGTACCTATGCCACACCCCGAGGCCGCGCCCCAAGAAGAACCGCTGCGGAATCGAAGGCCCTCCGACGATCTAACACTTCCTTCGCAAGACGTTCGCTCGACGCTCGTCTTGGCTTGCCACGCAGCCGCCCGCCCGCCGACGCTGCGGTACTCTGCCCGTCAATCCGCTGGAGACGACGATGACCGAATCTGCCGCGCCGGTGAAACTGAATCGCCGCACCGTGTTGTCCTGGGCCCTGTACGACTGGGCGAACTCGGCGTTTGCGCTGGTGGTTCTGTCGTCGTTCTTTCCCATCTTCTACAAGAACGTCCTGCGCGACGGGATCGACGTGGCCCATAGTTCCTTCGAACTGGGCATGGCCAATTCCATCGCCAGCATCGTCGTGGCGGCGCTCGCGCCGATTTTGGGCGCGGTCTCGGACAAGAGCAGCGCGCGGAAGCGCTTTCTGTCCGCATTCGCCACTCTCGGCGTGCTCTCGACGGCCTGTCTTGTGATTTCCACGCAAGGTCTCTGGGTTGTTGCGCTGGCTCTGTTCGTCCTCGGAAACATCGGATTCGCCGCGGGCAATATCTTCTACGATTCGCTGCTGATCAGCGTGGCGCCTGAGGAGAAGTCGGACCAGATCTCCGCCCTGGGTTTCTCGCTGGGGTACATTGGCAGCGCGCTCCTCTTCGTCGCCCTGCTGGTGCTGGTCGAGCACCCCGAACTGGCTGGGCTGGCAGACGCCAAGATGGCGACGCGGATCTCTTTCATTGTCGTCGCCGCCTGGTGGGCGGTCTTCACGATTCCGTTGCTCCTGTGGGTGCCGGAACCCAAGGCGGACAAGAGCCTCCCGATCCTGAAGTCTGCCGGTGAAGGACTGATCCAGGTCTTTCGCACTATATTCGCGCTGAGGACACACCGGAACGCGGCGACTTTCCTGCTGGCGTACTGGCTGTACATCGATGGCGTGGACACGATCATCCGTATGGCGGCGGACTACGGCCTGTCTCTCGGCTTCGATGGAAGCGTTTTGCTGAAGGCGTTGCTGGTCACGCAGTTCGTTGCCTTTCCGGCGGCGCTGGCCTTCGGGTGGCTCGGCGGCAAGATCGGCACAAAGCGCGCCCTCTTCATCGGCATCGGAGTGTATGCGCTGGTGACGATCTGGGGCTTCCGGATGAAGGAGCAGTGGGAATTCTACGTGCTGGCGATCACGGTTGGTCTTGTCCAGGGCGGCGTCCAGGCGCTGAGTCGGTCTTTCTACTCGCGGCTGATTCCGCGGCATCTTGCCGGCGAGTTCTTCGGCTTCTACAACATGCTCGGCAAGGCCGCCGCGGTGATCGGTCCGGCCCTGATGGGCTTCGTTGGGCTCCTGACCGGCAGCACTCGATTTGGAATTCTCGCGATCATCCTGCTGTTCATCGGCGGCGCGTTCCTGCTGACGCGGGTCGAAGACAAGCCGGCCGATTCTCCCGAAACAGCATGACGCAAAACATTGCCATTATTTGACTTGACTTCGCAATCAAATCGACTAGACTAAACTTAGTCGATAAGGAGCCCCAGGACATGCGCCAAGTCAATATGCACGAAGCGAAGACGCACTTCTCGAAACTCGTCCGCCTGGTGGAGCAGGGCGAGGAGGTGATCATTGCCCGGGCCGGGGAGCCGGTCGCTCGACTCGTGGCGCCGGCCAGGGCGACGCAGGATCGCAAGCCGGGTGTCCTGCGAGGTGGCTTGACAAATCGTGCGGATTTTGAGGCACCGGCGCCGGAAGTCGAGCGCGCGTTCCGCGATCGACCGATGCTGCCCGAGTTCGAGTAGGGGGGCGCTCGCCATGAAGTTGCTACTCGACATGTCTGTCCTGCTTTGGTGGTTGACGGACTCGCTGAAATTGTCTCCGAACCACCGCCGCGCCATTGCCGATCACGCCAACGAGGTCTTCATCAGCGCCGCCACGCTCTGGGAGATCTCGATAAGAATGGCCGAGAGTCAAGTGGAACTGCCTGACGGCTTCTTGGAGCTCTGCGAGGCGCAGGGTTTTCGGACTCTTCCGATCACGCCGGAGCATGCCTGGGAGCTTCGGCAGCTTCCGGCTGGGCCCACCGACCCCTTCGACCGAATGCTGATCACACAGGCGAAGTCGGAAGGACTCCTCCTTGTCACCTCGGACCGTGCTATTCTCGACTACTATGTTGGGGTGTTGGCGGGGTAGGGGAATTCTGACGGCCTAATTCTCGCCAGCCGAGAATCCTTGGTCGATCCAGCCGCCGCCGAGGACGCGGTCCTCGTCGTCGTAGAAGACGACTGCCTGGCCGGGGGAGACGGCGCGTTGGGGTGTAGCGAAGTTCACACGAACGCAGTCCCGGTCGTCGGTAGGCGAGAGAGTCGCCGGTGCCGGCTCATGTCGGTGGCGAATCTGGACTCGAACGCGACGCGGTCCCTCGAGTCCGGCCAGGCCCATCCAGTTCAACCCACTCGCCGTCAAGCTGTCGAACAGGACGGAGCCCTTCGGGCCGACGATGATGTTGTTCTCTGACGTGTCGATCGCGACCACATAGAGCGGTTCGCGGTCCGCGATGCCGAGACCACGCCGCTGGCCGACTGTATAGAAAGGGATGCCTTCGTGCTCGCCCAGGTCGCGGCCGTCAACGTGCAGGAATCGGCCGCGGGGCATTTCAACCCCGTCGCGGGCGAAGCGCTGGCGAAGAAACCGGCGGTAATCGTTGTCGGGGATGAAGCAGATCTCCTGGCTCTCCGGCTTCTCGGCGGTCGGCAGGCCCTCCGTCGCGGCCAGGGCGCGCACTTCAGCCTTCGTCAGCTCACCCAGCGGAAAGACTATGGCGGCGAGCTGCTTCTGCGTCAGGCCGTAGAGGTAGTAGCACTGGTCCTTCGCTCGATCGGCGGCCCGGCGCAGGACCCAGCGGCCCGTTTCCGGGTGGCGTTCCTTGCGCGCGTAGTGGCCGGTGGCGACCTGCTCGCAGCCGTACATCCGGGCTTTTTCCAGCAGCAACCCCAGCTTGACCAGGTTGTTGCAGAGCACGCAGGGGTTCGGCGTGCGGCCGCCCATGTAGGCGCGGACGAAGGGATCGATCACGTCACGCTCGAACGCCGGCTCAACATCCAGCACGTAGAACGGGAAGTCGCCGCGATCAGCGCACGCGCGGGCATCCTTGGCGTCGGTGGGAGAGCAGCACGTCTTGATCTGCGGGCCGCGAGCGATTTCCTCCGGCGTCAGGCGGTGCGTGCGCATGTTGACGCCGACGATGTCGTAGCCATCGCGGCGCAGCAGCACCGCCGCCAACGACGAGTCCACGCCGCCGCTCATGGCGACGAGAACGCGGGGGTTCGACTGGATCGTTGGGGTCATCGATCGGGCCCTTGGACGGCATCTGCGGGCTTGGTGCCCACGGGTTTGCTCGGAAACAAGTTCGGTGCCGGTGCTACTGCTCGGGGCGGCGTCGCTGCAGAGCGATCTGAAGGACCATGCCGAGCCCGCCCACCAGCAGAACCCACCCGGTGGCGCCGGCGGCGGCGTACGGAAAGCCTTCCTCCGGCGGCACATCGACCTTCACGTCGCGCGCGGCCTCCGGATCCCCAAGGACCAGAAAGGGGAAAACCATGACGCGCGAGATCCCGCGGTGCATCTGTCCGCTGATGGCCCAGGGACCCTCGGCGCCGTAGGAGTAAACACGTTCCAGCCCGGTCAACAGGAAGAGAAAGACGAGGATCCAGGCAATCAGGAAGCCCGCGGCGACCTTGATGAGGGATGTATTCATGACGTCCAGCGCGACAAGTTAGTCCACTTGCCTGCGACTGCCCGGCTCGCGCGGTTCCGGACTGCCGAATACGAACTGATTCCATTCCCGTTCGAGGGCCTCACTGGCCGCCTCGGGCATGCGGACTGTCAGGTCTATGTTGAGTAATGACAGCGACGCACATCCTTCGTCGATCAGGAGGTCATCGCTGTTCTCGGGCTCGGGAGAGCGCTGCAGGCGCTCGCCCACATTCTTGTAGTAGGCCATGTTTCCTTCTTCGCGATCGAGCGCAAATTCGTCGACGAAAAAGGACGTTCCTTGCTCTGCCAAGCGAATATTACTGACATCATCCAGCGGCAGGTTGGGGACATTGAGATTCCAAAAAGTCCGCGGCTGCCAGGATTGCTGAATCAGCCAGGGAATGAGCTGGCGTGTCAAGGTCGCGGCCGTGTCAAAGCGTCTCTCCGGGTTGCGGAAGACGGCCAGCGACACCGCCATGGCACGCAAGCCGAAGAATGTGGACTCCACGGCCCCCGCGGCCGTGCCGGAATACCAGATCGAGTTGCCGACGTTGCGCCCGCGATTGATGCCGCTCAGGACGAGGTCCGGCCGATATCCGTTCAGCGCGGTGAGGGCGAACTTGACGCAATCGGTTGGGGTGCCGTCCACGGCGTAGCCCCAGATGCGGCCGTTTTCCTCGCGCTTCTCGACGGCCATCTCGGCGTTCAGAGACAGCGAGCAGCCGGCGCCGGAGCGCTCGGACATGGGCGCGACGACCAGGAGGTCGCACACATCCTTGATTTCGCCGCGCAGGGCCTGCAGCCCGGGGGCATCGATCCCGTCATCGTTGACGAGCAGAACTTTGACGCTTTTCAAATCCATCGCGGGGAACCTCCCGAAACGTTCAAACAAACCGGGGAAGGTACGCGCGGCGGTGAGGCGCTTCAAGCGGGAAAGCAATCATTCCGTTGTCAGATACGGATCGGGGACCTGGTCCGGGCCGGAAATACAGCAGTCCAGGTCGCGCAGCAGGCCGTCCTCCAGGTTATAGACCCACCCGTGGACGGAAAGCTTCTCGCCGCGGTTCCACGCATTCTGGATAATGGTCGTATGGCAGACGTTGCTGACCTGATGGAGGACGTTGAGTTCGACCAGGCGGTGGTATCGGGCCGTCTCAGCCAGCTTGTCCAATTCGCGTGCGTGGGCGGCGTAGACGTCCCGGATGTGGCGGAGCCAATTGTCCGCCAGGCCAACCTGAGCTTTACCCATGGCGGCCTTCACGCCGCCGCATCCCAGGTGCCCGCAGACGATGATGTGCTTCACCTTCAAATACTCGACGGCGTACTGGATGACGGACAGGGCATTGAAGTCCGTATGCACGACCAGGTTGGCCACGTTTCGATGGACGAAGAGTTCGCCGGGATCGAGGCCGACAATCTCGTTGGCGGGCACACGGCTGTCCGCGCATCCGATCCAGAGGTAGTCGGGGTTCTGCTCGCTGGCGAGACGCGGGAAGTACGATGCATCCTGTGCCGCGCGGTTCTCGGCCCACTGGCGGTTGTTGTCGAAGAGCTGCTTGAGTTCGCGCATCGGGTCACTCCGTCGATGTGTTGGGTTCCGTGTTGCGGAAACCGCTCGGGGGAAGCTAGCGAGAAGTGCGCCTTTGGATTCTGGACACGCGCCGCAAGAAGAAGGACGGATGGCCCACGAGCAAACACAACTGCGACGTGCACTCGCCGGCTGCCTCCTCGGTGCGGCGGTGGGGGATTCGGTATGTCTGCCGCGGGAGGGGATGTCGGCGCGGCGGTCGGTGCGGCTGTTTGGGCACGAGCCGCATCAGTGTCTGCTGCCGCGCACGGGATTGCTGAGCGACGACACGGAGCACCTTTGCATGACGGCGCAAGCCTTGGCCGGTGGCGGAATTAGTGACGTGGAGAAGTTCGCGCGACGCCTCGCGTGGAAGTTGCGCTGGTGGATGGCGGCTTTGCCACCCGGCACGGGAAAGGCCACGGCGCTGGCGTGTATTCGATTGTGGCTTGGCTTTGGGGCAACTCGCGCGGGCATGTGGTCGGCGGGAAATGGTCCAATGATGCGTGCGCCGGTTCTCGGGCTCGCGTTTGCGAACGAACCGGAGGCGATGCGCGCGTTCGCCGTAGCGTCCACGTGCATGACGCATCGCGATCCGAAAGCGCTCGATGCGGCACTGGCCATTGCCGTCGCAACGCGAGTTTCCTTCCAACAAGCAGGCGAGCCGTTCGACTGGAGGGCGGCTTTCGATGAGGTCGCCGCGTGCTACTCGGAAGACGATCCCGATGCGAGATGGTGGCTGCCAATTGTGCGAGCGGCCGTCGAGGAGGAGTGGGATGCGGAGCGGTTTCTGGAAGAGATGAAAACGCCAGAGGGCCCGAGCGGATACGTTCATCAAACGGCGCCGGCGGTGCTGTACACCTGGCTGCGTCATCCGCGCGACTTCCGCGGGGCCATGCACACGATCGTTGCCCTGGGAGGAGACGCCGACACGACAGGCGCTGTCGCCGGTGCGATCATCGGAGCGGCGGTTGGCAAGGAAGGCATTCCGGCGGAATGGTTGCGCGGCATGCGCGATTGGCCGCGATCAGTGGCTTGGATCGAGCGCGTCGCGGGGCGATTGGCGACGGCGATCGAGGATGGCAAGTTCGTCGAGGAACCTCTCTTCTGGCCGGCGATTCCCGTGCGCAACCTGGCGATGCTGATTGTCGTGTTGGCCCATGGGTTGTATAGACTGCGGCCGTGGTGATCGGACAAGGACTGCGTGGAGGGCAAGGATCGTGGAGCCTCTTGTTGCTTATGTCGATATCGACGACACACTGATTCGGACGACTGGCGGTAAGCGCCTCCCTGTGGAGTCGACGGTTGACTGTGTGCGCCGGCTGCATTCGGAAGGCGCGGCACTGTACTGCTGGAGTGCCGGTGGCGCAGCGTATGCGCGCGAGGTGGCGGAGGAGATCGGCATCGCGAATGTCTTTGCGGCCTTTCTGCCCAAGCCGGAAGTCTTGATCGATGACATGCGTCTGGACGAGTGGTGGTTGTTGGAGCTTCGTCCGGACGAGTGCGGGAGAGACGTCGGGATGCAGGAGCTTCTGGAGCGGCTTCGCGGCGAAGCGTAGCAAGACAATCGGCTTGCCCTTGTTCTGGATCGACTGGTTCTTGAATCAATACAACAGATTCAAAACAGATATTCGATCGGGAGCAGTGCGATGAGTCTCGATTCCTACTTCGGCATTTCGAGCAACAAGACGAACATGCGCGTCGAGGTGCTGGGCGGCATGACGACGTTCATCACGATGGCGTATATCATCGTGGTGAATCCGGCGATTTTGGCCGGGGCAGGGTTCCCTATTCCGGCCAGCACGGTTGCGACGATCCTGGCGGCGATCTTTGGCACGCTGCTGATGGGTGTCTATGCGCGCCGGCCGATTGCAGTCGCTCCATACATGGGCGAGAATGCCTTCATTGCATTTGGCATGCTGGCGATTGGATTGAATGTTACGGTCGAGCAACGACTCACCGTTGTTTTGCTCTCCGGCGTGGCCTTTTTGATTCTGACATTGCTGAAACTGCGCATTTGGCTGGCGGAATCGATTTCAACCAGTTTGAAGCATTCCTTCGCCGTAGGCATCGGATTGTTTCTGGCATTTCTGGGTTTGTATGAAACGGGGATTGTGCAGAACTTCGTCGCGGGGAATCCCGCCGCAATGTTTCTCGATTCCAGTGGCGAAATGCTGACAAACCCCTCCGTGCCTATCAAGATTGGCGATATTACAAACGGCCAGGTTCTTCTTTCGATCGCGACATTCTTCGTTATGATCGTTTTGATACAATGCAAGATCCGCGGTGCGATTCTGATCGGGATTGTGCTGTCGGCTGCGGCGGGCATATCGCTCGGTTACGGCAACATGCCGACGGAGTTCGTGGCTCTTCCGTTCACTGGCGAATACACGGTTGCCCCGATCGCGATGAAGTTCGATTTTGCCGGCGTGCTGAATATGGCATTTCTGCCCGTTCTGCTGACGTTGTTTCTTATGGGATTTCTGGATACATTGGGCACGCTGGTTGGTTTGGGCGCGGCGGCGGATATGCTGGACGAGAAGGGGAACTTCCCAGAAATTCAGAAACCAATGATGGTGGACGCGCTGTCTTGCATTTTCGCTCCGCTTGTTGGCACCAGCACCAGCGGTGCATACATCGAGAGTGCCACGGGCATTCGCGACGGTGCACGCACGGGCATCGCGAGTATTGTGACAGCGGGTTTCTTTGCGATTTCTCTGTTCTTTCTGCCGATGATTTCGTCGCTTGCGAGTCTACAGTTTGCCTACGCGCCGGCGCTGATAGTCGTAGGCATTATGATGGTGGGGGCGATTCGTCATATCGACTTCGATGATTTGACGGAACTCGCCCCTGCGTGCGTGACGATCGGCATGATGGTGTTTACGTACAATATTGCAAACGGACTGACCGCGGGGCTGGTTGTGTGGCCGGCGTTGAAACTTGCGACTGGTCGGTGGCACGAGATTCGTCCGGGCGCGTGGGCATTGGGCGCGATGTGCCTGGCCTACTATGTCTTTGGAATACCGCACTGACGGACAATTGAATCAGAATAGAAAAGCGGCCCGGCGCCAAGGATGGCCGGGCCGCTTTCCTTCTGGAGGTCGCCCCCCTGCGGGGGTAGAGTCTGGATCAGTCTTCTATTTCGGTTTCGAACTTCGAGTGCTTGATGGCGATTTTGGTCAGGGATTCCTGGACCTTCTTCTGATCGGCATTGGTCAGTTCGATGTCGTAGTCGTCGAATGCTTCCTGGACGCGGTCGCGGAGCAAATCTGCAACATCGTTCCAGTCGGCCGCGATCTCGACACGACGCTTGCCTTTGCGGTCATTGATCGAGATCTGCTCGAAATCGACGTCCTCGGCTACATCCAGCGCGATGATTTCCACTTCGTCGGCCAGAGACTTGAATCCGGCTTTTCCGACGAGCGCCTTCTCGAGATCCGCGGACAGGGAAGCCGCGTAGGCAACGCGGGCCTTCTCGACCTTGGCTTCGAGTTCCTCGCTCATCAGTTCGAGTTGCTCTTCGAGTTCCATCTGCTGCTGTTCGAGCTTCTCGGTCATCTCGTGGAGGCGTTCCTCCATCTCGTTCATCCGGTCCTCAAAGCCCACCAGTGCATCTTCCATATCGACGAGTGAGTCTTCGAACTCCGGGTGATCTTCGAGGGGCTGGAGCGACTGGAGCGTGTGTTCCGAGTACTTCTCTCCCAATTCGGCCATGCGTTCAGCGATTTCCTCGATGCGGTCGGCAGTCTCTTCATCCATGGACCACTTGCGGGCCTGCATTTCGATGGCCATCTGCTTGGCCAGCTCTTTCATTTCGGCATCATTGCGCTCCGATGCCTCTTCAAGGCGAGAGCGGAGTTCCTTTGCCATGGCCTCGGCGTACTCGGCTTTGCCTTCGGCCAGATCGCGAATTCGATGTTCTTCGATCTGAGGCAGGTTCATCTCAAAGGACTTCATCGCCTTTTCGAAGCGCTTCGCCCACTGCTCGGAGGCCTTGCCATCGTCGGAGAAGAAGACCATCGGGCTGTCGCCGGTCGTCATGGTCCACGTCATCGCATCGGACTGAGGAGGAACGCGGGGCTCCTCGATTGTGATCGTCAACTTCATCGGGCGTCCTTCGCGCAGGAGATCGAACTGAACGGTATCGCCCACATCTGCCTTCTTGAGGGCGTTGCTCAGGTTTGAGGCGGAGGCTTCTTCGCCGTTGATCTTGGTGACGATGTCGTACTTCTGGATGCCGCCCTTTGCGGCTGGGAAATCGTCGTACACCTTGGTGATGATAAACGAGTTCCGCGGATGGACGCCCAACTGCGCGGACAAGGCCTCGCCGCTCTGCTCGTAGACGATGCCCAGGCGTAGTGGCCTTTGAAACTGCGGGAGGACCAGGTCAATGTCCTGGACGCCCGACGCTTCGGCCGTGGTCTGGACTTTGATCGTGCGTCCGTCGTCGGTCACGAAGGTTTGTCCGCCCTCGGCCAATTCGATCGTCGTGCCCCCCTCAGTCGTCCACTCCCCGCTGTCCCCACTGAGGACCTGGACTTTGCCGTCGTCGCCGGTGAAAACGATCGTCTTCCCGGTCATCTCAACAGTCTTGCCATCGCTGGTCGTCCACAGGTTGGTGCTGCTGGAAACCGGTTCGCCGTCGGCGGTTGCGCTGACCCAGACTTGTCCATTCGAGCCATCCGCCTTCGACATTTTGATGATGACTTGCCCTTCCTTGTCAGTGCTGTCGGAGGAATCGTCGGTACCGATCGTGATTCCGGGAGCGGCGATCACCATGGCGGCGAGCAGTCCGCCGGCCAGCGCGAAGCGGTACTGTGGCGATGCGATGCGCGGGATGGGGGCCTTCTGGTCGAGCAGGCGTTCGACACGCTGGACGAGGGGCGAGCCTTTCTCGGCCATCCCGGCCACGGGCAGCGGACGCCCCGGCGCCGGGCTGACCCAGGAGGCGATCTCCGCCAGGCAACGCGCCATGGTCAGGCTTTGGCCGGTGTGATGCGCGGCGAAGTCGTCGCACAGGAACTCGGCGATGGCCTGCATGCGGCGGCGGGCGAAGCGATTTAGCGGCTGGAAGAAGACGACGCGTTCGAGCACGCAGCAGAATCGGAGCCACGACGGGTCGCGGCGGACGAGGTGTGAGAGCTCGTGGGCGAGCATGCAGCGTTGCTCGTCGCGGCCAAGAACCCGAAGAGCCTTCTCCGGCAGACAGATCTCGTCCGAGCCAAGGGCGATCGGGCTGCTCAGTGCCGGCGACATCGTCAGGCGGATCGGGCGCTTGTGGTCGGCCTGCCGGCGAAGGTCTTCGAGCATCTTCGGCAACGGACCGCCGACGATCTCGCGGCGATTCGCCAGTTGATCCTCAAACCTCATCCGCATGACGAACAGGCGGACGATCCCAAAGACTGCCCCGAGGGCCCACAATCCCAGGAGAATCGCGGGGAATCCGCCCCCGCCGAATGGGCCGCCGTCGGACAGGCTGCCGAGGATCGTGGCGCCCTTGTCGTCATCCATGCCGCGGCGGTCGGGGACCACGCGATAGCTGGTGACCGGGGACGGCATCTGAACCAGGCGCATGTCCTGGCCGCCTGGCGGCTCGACCAGCGGCATCGGCAGCAGGGACTGCGTGACTTCCAGGTTCGCCTGGGCCTTTTCGTCGTCTGTGAAGAGCGACTCGGGCTCCAGCTCGGCGGTGGTCGTCAGCGCAATGGTTTGAGGAGCCGGCCCTGGGTTGTTCTCCGCCACCCAGGTGGCGGCCGGGGCCGGCTCAGACTTCTGGGAGATCAAATCGTAATGCCCGCCGAAGGGCTGGATGCCGGCTGTGACCTGGATCGTCGCGGTGACGAGACCGCCGACGAGGGCCACTTTCCACATGGTATCGGCCAGCGGGCTCCAGCGCGGCTTCAGCCAGCGCGTTGCCAGGAATGCGACCACGATCAGCAGGGTGCTGTGCACCATGTAGGTCAGTACCCAGGCCATGAAGGCGGGGGAGAGGACCTGGAAGAGCTGGTCGTGAAGGAAGTTCTGGATGGCATGCATATTACTGCCCTCCTTCGCGGGAGTCGGCTTCTTTGCGTTCGATGAGAGCTTTGACCTGGGCGAGGTCGCCGGGTGTGATTTCCTGTTCGGAGAGAAGGTGGCTGACGAGCGCCGTGACGTCGCCGCTGAAGAGCTGCTCGGTGAGATCCGAGAGGACCGACCCGCGGACCTCGGCCTCGCTGACTTCTGCCCGGTAGACGTACTGACGTCCTTCGGTGCGGTGCGAGACGAGACCCTTCTTGTCGATCCGGGTCAGCACGGTGGCGACGGTGGTCAAGGCGAGCGAGCGTTCCGCAGCCAGATCCTCCTGGACCTGGTTGACGGTTGCCTCCCCCCGCGCCCAGAGCACGCGAAGGATCGCGAGCTGTAGATCACTGAGTTGGTGCAGGGAGTTCATGATATTGCTCCTGTTGGTTTTTCAGGTATGCCGGCAAAACTACGCTCGTAGTATTACGGCTGTAGTGGGCCGTCAAGTGGAAAAACTACATTCGTAGTAGAAAACCTCATTCGCGGCATTGGGGGGATCGCTCAGTCTCAGTGTATTCTATGCACTTCGGGCAAAATCCTTTCATCCGATGACAAAAAATCTGCATGGCCCGGGTTGCGCCGGGCTGATAAGCGGTGGCTACTGAGTGGTGAAACGTGTCTATGTTGGGGTCTGATCCATCGGGATCTTCCCTTCAATCCCTCTCTGGGGGTGATTCTCATGGCTACTCGAGTAGCGGTACTGGCTTCCGGAACCGGATCGAACTTCGTGGCGCTGGTGGAAGCGCAGCGCGCGGGCCGGATGGATCCGGCGCAGATTGTGGTTATGGTCTGTAATCGTCCCGGCGCGGCAGTGATCGAGCGCGCCCGCGGGCTGGGGGTAGAGGCGCTGGTCCTTCCCGACGAAGACTACGATTCTCGCGAGGCGTTTGAGGCGGAGTTGATCGAGGCTCTTCGGGATCGAGGCGTCGATATGATCGTGCTTGCGGGATTTATGCGGATTCTCTCGCCGAAGTTTCTTGAGGCCTTTCCCCGCATCATCAATGTGCACCCTGCGCTGCTGCCAGCCTTCCCCGGCAAGGATGGGATCGGCGACGCCCTGGCGTATGGCGTGCACGTGACCGGTGTGACGGTACACTACGTCGACGCAGGAATCGATACGGGGCCGATCATCATGCAGGAAGCGGTGGAAATAACACCGGGCGAGATTCGCGAGACCCTGGCTCCGCGAATTCATGCAGTTGAGCACCGGTTGCTGCCGCGTGCCGTGCAATTGGAGGCTGGCGGACGTTTGCGTGTGAAGGGACGTCGCGTTGTTCTCTTTGATCCGGAGGAGACTCTGTGAACGTTCTTGTCCTGGGTGGGGGAGGGCGCGAACATGCGCTCGTTTGGAAGTTGAAGCAGAGTCCGCGTGTTGCGCGTATCTTCTGTGCACCGGGCAATGCCGGCATTGCACAGGATGCCGAATGCGTCTCCGTCCCCCTTTCTCCGCCTTTCATTGAACTGATCGATTTCTGCCGTGAAAGCCACATTGATCTCGTGGTTGTTGGGCCGGAGGCGCCGTTGGTCGTGGGAGTGGTGGACGCGCTGAAAGACGCTGGGATTGCGGCCTTTGGCGCTTCGCGCGAAGCCGCACAGTTGGAAGGCTCGAAGGCATTCACGCGCGAGATCACCCAGGCCGCCGGCGTGCCGACGCACGAATGGGCAGCGTTCGAGGACGCCGATGCGGCCTGTGCATACTACCGCGCCAAGGACGAGCCATGGTGGATCAAGGCAGATGGCCTGGCTGCCGGGAAGGGAGCTGTTCTTCCAGAGAGCATCGAGGCCGGATGTGAATTGCTCGCGGATTGGTTGAGCGGGGGCGCCATTGGCGAAGCCGGCCGTCGCGTTGTGATCGAGGAGCCATTGACTGGCCGAGAAATGTCGGTGATCGCCATCGTATCCGGCGAGACGGTGCGTTGCCTGGCGCCGAGTCAGGATCATAAGCGTCTGCTCGACCACGGCGCGGGACCGAATACCGGCGGCATGGGTGCGTTCGCTCCGGTGCCGGGAGTAGCGCGCGAAGACGTGCAGGCGATCGAGCGGGATTTCTTTGCGCCGACACTGAAGGAGCTGGCGCGCCGTGGCATCGAATTTCAGGGCGTGCTCTATGGCGGCATTATGATGACGCCCGCCGGGCCGCGGCTGCTGGAGTACAACGTGCGCTTCGGCGATCCGGAAGCGCAGGTGATTCTTCCGATGCTGGAAAACGACTTGGTCGATGTGATCGAAGCTGCTGTGGAGGGCCGGTTGGATGAGGTGGATCTGCGCGTGAGGCCAGGTGCCGCCGTAGTCGTCGTGGGCGCCGCGGAGGGTTATCCGGCGACGCCGCGGAAGGGCGATGCGATCTCGGGGCTCGAGGACGCGGCGAAGATCCTCGGCGAGAAGGGGAAAGTCTTCCACGCAGGGACACGCGCGGAGGACGGTCGGATTCTGACGAACGGCGGGCGTGTTCTGGGCGTCACGGCGCTTGGCGATGACCTGGCTGATGCCCGTGCCCGGGCCTACGAGGCACTTGGAGCGGTCTCCTGGGAGGGGCTCCAGTTTCGGACCGATATTGGGGGCTAAAAAAGCGCGTCATGGGATGCGACGCTGCTGCGCGCGCAGGGCGGGCACGCACAGGCTAAGTTTTTCTTTTTCAGGCTTCTATATCAAGTTGACGAGCGCGCAGATTATTCCTATATAGTACTTTATTGGCATATTGGACAAACTTGGTCTTTGTTGTCCTTTTTCCGGTTGCGCTCCACCCCCCTCCTGCTCACTATCCCGGCCTTGAAAAGCGGGGAGGAGGCCGGTTTCGGCCCGCACCCGGGTCTCCCGTTGCAGCACTGGACTCGGGACCGATTTTACCCGGAGTATACCATGCACACCGTTCAAGACAAGATTCTGCAACTCAGGACGCTGAAGTCTGAAGCGCGCCTGGGCGGCGGAGAAAAGCGTATCGAGGCGCAGCACAAGAAGGGCAAGTACACCGCCCGCGAACGCATCGACATGTTGCTGGACGAGGGCAGCTTCGAAGAGTTCGACATCTTCGTAAAACATCGCTGCACGGATTTCGGGATGGACAAGCAGCGCTTCGCCGGCGACGGCGTCGTCTGCGGCTATGGAACCGTAAACAACCGCCAGGTGTTTGTCTTCTCGCAGGACTTCACCGTTTTTGGCGGGTCGTTGTCCGAGACCTTCGCTCAGAAGATCTGCAAGGTCATGGACATGGCGATCCGCGTTGGTGCGCCGATCATTGGCCTGAACGACTCGGGCGGGGCGCGTATTCAGGAGGGCGTCGGATCGTTGGCAGGTTACGCAGACATCTTCCTGCGCAACACGATGGCCTCCGGCGTCGTTCCGCAGATTTCGACAATCCTTGGTCCTTGCGCCGGCGGCGCGGTTTATTCGCCGGCGATTACGGACTTCACGATCATGAACCAGGGCTCCTATATGTTCATCACGGGTCCGAAGGTCGTGAAGGCGGTAACCGGCGAGGATGTGGACACCGAATCGCTCGGCGGCGCGACCGTGCATGCCGCACGCAGCGGCGTGTCGCACTTCACGACGGACAACGAAGAGGAAGCGATCGACCTGATCAAGGTGCTGCTGAGCTACCTGCCCCAGAACAACATGGGCGAGCCACCGCTGCAGTCGACCACCGATCCGATCAATCGCAAGGAAGACGATCTGAATGCGATCGTCCCCGACGATCCGAACCGTCCTTACGATATGAAGAACGTGATCGCGCTGATCATGGACGATCACAACTTCCTGGAGATCCAGCGTCAGTACGCGCCGAACATTATTACCGCGTTTGGTCGCATGAACGGGCGCTCGGTCGGTATCGTCGCGAATCAGCCGAAGTACCTGGCCGGCGTGCTGGACATCAACGCCTCGCGCAAGGCGGCGCGCTTTGTTCGCCTGTGCGACTCGTTCAATATTCCGATCCTGACGTTCGAGGATGTTCCGGGGTTCCTGCCCGGCACATCGCAGGAACACAACGGCATCATCACGCACGGCGCGAAGTTGCTGTATGCCTTCGCCGAAGCGACGGTTCCGAAGATCACGATCATCACGCGCAAGGCCTACGGCGGAGCGTACTGCGTTATGAGCTCGAAGCATCTGCGCGCGGACGTCAATTATGCTTGGCCGCAGGCGGAAGTCGCCGTGATGGGGACGAAGGGCGCCGTCGAGGTTCTTCACCGCAAGAAGATCGACGCGGCAGAGGATCCGACGAAGGAAGAAGCGAAACTGGTCGAAGAGTACGAGGATCTGTTCATGAACCCGTACATCGCGGCCGAGCGCGGCTACATCGACGACGTGATCGAGCCGAGCAACACGCGCTTCCGAGTCATTCGCGCTCTCGAGATGCTGGTGACCAAGCGCGATTCCAACCCGCCGCGTAAGCACGGCAATATCCCGTTGTAAGAGAAAGGAAGGCTACGCGATGAGGTTCTTTCGTCGCTGGATGACATTGCCGGTCCTGCTGCTTGCTTCGGTGAGTTTCGCCCAGGAAGCGGCCGACGTTGTCGAGGAAGCGCACAATCCGGGAGCGTTCTTGGATTCCATCATCTTCGGAATCGAGATTGCCGTTGTCGGTATGGTGGCGGTGTTCCTGGGACTGGTGGCGGTGTTCTTCGTGATGTCATGGCTGAAGAAGCTATCCGAACCGAAGCGCAAGAAGCGCACGGCGGGCGAAGCGGTCGCGGAAGAGGAGCAGCCGGAAATCTCCGCCGAAGTGGCACACGCGATCGCGCTGGCACTGTTCATGGACCTGCGCACCTTCGAAGAAGAAGCTGCCCACGAGATTACCATCCGCAAGATCACCCGCCCGTACTCGCCCTGGTGGCACTCGGGCAAAATGCGCCTCGTGAACGATCAAGTTCAGATTTTCAGGAAGTGGTGACCCATGAATCAATTCAAGTACACCATCAATGGTAACACGTACGATGTTTCGATCGATCGCTTTGAAGGCGACCAGGCGGAAGTCGTCGTGAATGGGACGACCTACAAGGTCGAGATCGAGCGGGAAGTGCGACAGACGAAGGTCGTTCGCAAGAAGGTTGTCACCGGCGGTGGCCCGCAGCCCGCACGTATGAAGCCGGCGGGCGGTTTGGGCGACGTGAAGTCGCCGCTGCCGGGTATCATCAAGGATGTTCAGGTTAAGGAAGGCGACGAGGTGAAGCAGGGCCAGTGCGTTGCGATCCTCGAAGCCATGAAGATGGAGAACGAAGTCTATGCCTCCACGGCCGGCAAGATCACGAAGATCCACGTGGCGGCAGGACAATCCGTCCTCGAAGGCGATGTACTCGTCTCGATCGGAGCCTGATCCATGATCGATTTCTTTATCCAGTTCGTCCATAACAGCGGCCTGGCGCCGCTGTTCACGCCGGACAAGATCGACCTGCTGCTCAACTTCATCATGATTGCCGTGGGCCTTGTGTTCATTTACCTGGCAATCTCGAAAGACTATGAGCCGCTTCTTCTTGTTCCCATCGGCTTCGGCATTCTTGTCGGCAACATTCCTTACCATCCGTCCATGAACCTCGGGTACAACAACGAGGGCTCCGTTCTCTACATTCTGTATCACGGTGTGCGCTGGGGTTGGTTTCCGCCGCTGATCTTCCTTGGAATCGGTGCCATGACCGACTTTTCGGCGCTGTTGTCCAACCCGAAGCTGCTCTTTCTCGGAGCGGCTGCGCAGATGGGCATCTTTATCACGCTGCTGGGCGCGCTGGGGCTCGACTTCAACAGCGCACAGGCCGGCGCCATCGGCATTATCGGCGGCGCGGATGGCCCGACGGCTATTTTCCTGTCGTCGAAGTTGGCGCCCGAACTGCTCGGCGCGATTGCCGTGTCGGCGTATTCGTACATGGCGCTCGTTCCAGTGATCCAGCCGCCGATCATGAAACTGCTAACCAATGACAAGGAACGGAAGATGCGCATGAAGCCGCCGCGTGCGGTCAGCAAGCGCGAGAAAATCCTGTTCCCGGTCATCGGCTTTCTGTGCACCTGCTTCATCGTGCCCGGCGCGCTGAACTTGCTCGGCATGCTGTTCTTCGGCAACCTGTTGAAGGAGAGCGGCGTGACGGAACGCCTTGCCAACACCGCTCGCAACGCGCTGATCGATTCCGTGACGATCATCCTTGGTTTCAGTGTCGGTGCCAGCACACAGGCCAGCACGTTCCTGACGACGCAGTCGGTGAAGATCTTCGCGCTCGGTGCGTTCTCTTTCGCGATTGCGACGGCCAGCGGCGTGTTGTTTGCCAAGTTCATGAACCTGTTCCTGAAGGAAGAGGACAAGATCAATCCGCTCGTCGGTGCCGCCGGCGTGTCTGCCGTGCCGGACTCCGCGCGCGTTGTGCATACCGTTGGCCAGGAGTACGACAAGTCGAACTTCCTGCTGATGCACGCGATGGGGCCGAACGTCGCAGGCGTGATCGGCTCCGCGATCGCCGCCGGTGTGTTGTGGTCGGTTCTCTCGAAGCTGTAGGGGAGAAGTGGCTAGTGACTAGTGGCTAGAGGCGGGTTACACTCCATCTCACTTGCAATTCCTCCGGCACCGGGTACTCTCGGTGCCGGTTGCTTTTTGGGAGTTGCCAGCGAATGACGATCAAGTTCGAAGCCCCACCGAATGTCCGCTACTCGTGTACGCAGTGCGGCGATTGTTGCCGGACGTGGACGGTGATCCTGATGCCGGGCGAGCAGGAGGCGATCTCTGCGCTGGAGTGGAAGGGGCGCGAGGAACGCCTGGTGGGGGAGAAGACGACGACGCCGGCGCTTGGGCCCGGTACGCCGAAGGGGCGCCATCGCCTGGTGCGTACCGATGCCGGCGAGTGCGTTTTCCTCGGCGAGAAGCAGCAGTGCCTGATCCACCAGCACTTCGGCGAGATGGCAAAGCCGCTGCTCTGTCGGCTCTATCCGTTCGGCTTCTATCCGATGGGCGACCGCGTGGCCGTGCCGATTTCGTTCTTCTGTAACGCAGTCAGTGGGATGACGGGTCGCACGGTTGCGTCGCGCACGCCAGAGTGGCTGAAGCTGATTGAGGAATCGCGGCGAGCCGTCGATCGCGGTCGTCATCAGTTGAGCGCGGGCAAGCAGATTTCCGGCGAGCTCATGTGGGAGTTTGAAAGCTACCTCGTCAACTACCTGATGGATCGCAGCATGACGTTGTTCCAACGCGTGCGCGCGGCGCTGGAGTTTGTTCGTCTCGCGACGACAGGCAATCCGACGGCGCCGACCTCCGGCGTTTTCCGCGAGGCCATCGCAAAGGGTGTCCCCGACCAGGTGCGCCGCCTAGCCGCGACGGACACGATGGATGATTCACAGCGGGCCGTCTTCTATCAGTTGCTGTTCATCTCACTGAATCCGACGCCGCCGAATTTCTTCGAGATGACGCGCGGCGATCAGGAGCGCGAACGCCAGCGGCGCCTTGAGATCGGTAACAGCTTCCGTGATCGCACCGGCAGGCCTCACGTTGATAATCGCGAACTGAATTCGACCTTCGAAGAGATCGATCGGGTTGGCGCCTCGATCTTCCTGGACGATCCGCCGCCGGTTATTGAGACGTTCCTGTGTGCCCACATTGTCGGCCAGAAGTTCCTGATCGCCGGAAACGAAGAGCACCCACTTGTGGAATCGACGAACCGATTCCTGATGATCTTCCCGATGATCGTCTGGACGGCGAAAGCGTTGGCGGCTGACCGCGGCGCGAGCGACGTCGAACTGCCCGACATTCAGAAGGCGATTCGCTTTCTCGACCGCACACCGGGTTCGATCTCGTTCGAGGGATTGCCGAAGAAGCAGGAAGAGGCGGTCACCTTCGTTATTCAAGAAACCGGCATCGCCGTGTGTGCGACGAATGAAGTTCTCGGTGCAGAGGAGTCGATCGAATGATGGAGCCGATTCGTTTTCGCCCACACCATTTCCTGTGCATGTTGACGTACAGCGGAGCCGGATACACGCCGGAGTTCGTTGCGAATTTCGACGCGTTGATGCAGCGCATCAATGCCGGCCCCGTGGAGATCGAAATTGTCCAGGGTCCCGACGACATTTGCGGGCCGATGATGTCGTGTCGGGATCACCCGGATTTTCATTGCGAGAACGCGAGCGTCCGTCAGCGCGATGCGCACGCGTTGCGGGAAATCGCGGAGTCGATGGCGCGTTGGCCGGGAGACGTTGTTCCAACCTTTGAATTTGGCAAGCAGGTGTTGTTGACGGCGGAGTTGATCGCGTTTCTCCGCGAGGAATTCCGCACCGGCCGCATTCGCACCGGATGCAAGGATTGCGAATGGGATCCACGTTGCAGCGAACGCACCGCGGACGGATTTAAGGGCGCGCGTTTGGGGACGTAGGGGGGGGGGTGTGGCACCCCTTCAGGGTGCGTGTTTCATCGATCGGCAACCCAGGGTGGCGCTCGCCTTGCTCGCTGACCCTGTGCTGAGGATTGTCGAATCCCGTTGGGATTCTACGTCGATGGTGAGTGATGAGTCTCGCTGGGATTCTTTGGTGCGAACAGAAACGATCATTCCACATCAAGTCCGAAGGACTTGAACATCCGATAGCCCAGGGCAAGCGAAGCGCCGCCCTGGGTTTGCAGGCAATGCAACCGCACCCTGTAAGGGTGCAACAGCACACATCAATGAAACGAGCCGCCCGGTGTGGGCGGCTCGTGGTTTCTGCGATTCTGGTTTCGATCAGTAGCGATAGTGATCGGGCTTGTAGGGACCTTCGACGGGAACGCCGATGTAGTCCGCCTGCTTCTTGCTCATCTCGGTCAACTGGGCGTTGAGCTTCTTGAGGTGAAGACGCGCGACCTTCTCGTCCAGCAACTTCGGCAGCACGTAGACCTTGTTCTCGTACTTGCCGTTGTCGCGGTTCTCCCACAGATCGACCTGTGCGATCGTCTGGTTGGTGAAGCTGGCGCTCATGACGAAGCTGGGATGGCCCGTGGCGCAGCCGAGGTTCACGAGACGGCCCTTGGCGAGCAGGATGATGCGCTTGCCGTCCGGCCAGATCACGTGATCGACCTGCGGCTTGATCTCGACCCACTCGAGGGGATCGAGCGCGTCGACCTGGATCTCGCTGTCGAAGTGACCGATGTTGCAGACGATGGCCTGGTCCTTCATCTGGTCCATGTGCTCGCGTGTGATGACGTCGACGTTGCCGGTGCAGGTCACGAAGATGTCGCCCCACTTGCAGGCCTCGTCCATCTCGACGATGGGGAAGCCTTCCATGGCGGCTTGCAGCGCGGTGATCGGGTCGATCTCGGTCACGCTGACCTGGGCGCCGAGGCCGGCGAAGGCCTGGGCGCAGCCCTTGCCGACGTCGCCGTAGCCGAGCACGACGCAGCGCTTGCCGGCGATCATGACGTCGGTGGCGCGCTTAATGCCGTCCATCAGCGACTCGCGGCAGCCGTACAGGTTGTCGAACTTCGACTTCGTCACGGAGTCGTTCACGTTGATGGCGGGGAAGAGCAGCGTGCCCTTCTTCATCATGTCGTACAGGCGATGCACGCCGGTGGTGGTTTCTTCGCTGACGCCGCGAACAGTGGCGGCGACCTTGTGCCAGAGCTGCGGGTCCTCATCGAGGGTGTCGTTCAGCAGCGTGTCGACAACGGCGACTTCTTTGTTGCTGCGATCGATCTCGGGCTTCTTGCCGGTCTTCGCGAACTCGTCTTCGCGCTCGCAGCCGCGGTGGATCAGCATCGTGGCATCGCCACCGTCGTCCACGATCAGGTCGGGGCCGCGATCCGGGCCGTGTAGCAGCATCTGCTTCGTGCACCACCAGTATTCTTCGAGGCTCTCGCCCTTCCAGGCGTAGACGGGAACGCCGGCCTTCGCGATGGCGGCGGCGGCGTGATCCTGGGTCGAGTAGATGTTGCAGGAGGCCCAGCGCACGTCGGCGCCGAGGGCAACGAGCGTCTCGATCAACACGGCGGTCTGCACGGTCATGTGCAGGGAACCGCTGACCTTTGCGCCGGCCAGCGGCTTGCGCGGGCCATACTCCTCGCGCATCGCCATCAGCCCGGGCATTTCCGTCTCGGCGATTTCGATTTCCTTGCGGCCGAAGTCGGCCTGGCCGATGTCGGCGACCTTGTAAGGAACGGTCTGGTTTTCGACAGTAGACATGTCTTCTTACTCCTTGGGGTTAATGGGAAGTCGAGGATTGTCGGTTCTTATTCATCTGGCTTTCGTGCCAGCAGCGCGAAGCCGTCCGGCACTTGGACCTTCTTGTTGTCCGGCGTCGTCCACGGCTTTCCGGGCAGCGCAACCCAGCCGTCGATTTCGAGGCCGCATTCATTCATCCAGCTGTCCAGTTGCTCACGAGAGAACCCGAGCCACCGATGCTGCATGTGATCGCGCAGCCAGGTTTCCTGGTGTTGCATGAAGTCGGCCAGGTACAGCAGCCCGCCGGGGGCAAGCGCCTTGGCCGCGCTGCGCACTGCGCGTCCCGGCTCGTCGAGGTGCTGCAACACCATCACGAGCGTCGCGATGTTCACCTCGCCCGGCTTCAGCGGCGGTTCGTGCGCGTCGCCCTGGCGAAATTCCACGTTGTCCAGGCCCCACGCTTCGACCTTGCGCCGCGCGACCGAGAACATCGCTTCGCTGTTGTCGATCGCGATGATCTTGCGCGGCCGGTCGGCGAAGAGCTCGATCACGTGCCCGGTGCCGGACCCGATGTCCGCCACGGTCAAGTCGCGTGGGACAAAAGCGCGCAGCAGAGCCCGGCCGATCGAGTCGCCGAACAGCGCCGAGCGGATCTCGTCCCACTCGTCCGCAATCCGTTCGAAGAAGCGACCGTTGCGCTTCTCGCGGCGGGCGATCACGCCCTCCATGCGAGCCAGATCCGCCAGGAACAGCTCGTCGCCATCCCAAGCCGCGCGGATGCTCTGCCACAGCGGCGCCACGGCTTCAGGCAGCCGGTCGACATCGATCCGGTAATGCCGCCAGGGGCCCTCGCGGCGTTCCTGGACGATGCCTTCTTCACGCAGGACCTTCAGGTGGTTCGAGACGCGAGACTGGGCGAGCTGTGTGGCTTCGGAGAGCTCCATGACCGACAATTCCCCCGCGTCCAGCAGCCGCGTCAGGCGCAGCCGGGTCGGGTCGCTGAGGGTTTTGAAGAGTCTTGTGACGTCTTTGACGGCCATGGCCTGGAAACCTCATGCGCATTCTCGCTGAGCGCATTTCCAGATATCATGATATGATGATGCGCGGTCAAGGGGAAAATGCAGAGCCCTGCCCTCCCGGGCCCATTCGGCCCGGGATTTTCGCTCTCGGTGGCAGAGGGGGCTACTGAACGCGCTTGTAGGGTGTGTACTCCAGCGTCTCAGCGACATGCGGGCGGAAGACGTGGGCCGTGCGCGCGGGGACTTTGACGCGCATTGTGCCGGACATGACCTGCGCTTCGGCTTTGCTCAACTCGTCCCTCAGTTTGTCCCAGTTCATCAGTTTGCTGTCCCGCAGCGGGATGACTTCCGTGATCGGTTCGACGGTCGGGTTGACGACGACGATGGTGGTTTCTTCTACACGGTCCGTGACACGCATGAAGGCAAGTAGTTGTTCGGTCTCCAGCAGTCGGAAGTCGCCGACGCGGAGCGCGCGATTGCTGTTTCGCATCTCGATCAGGCGACGCATCCATTGCAGGTCTTTGTTCGAATCCTTGACCAGGTCCCAACGCATGGGCGCCCGGTTGGCGGGGTCCTCGCCGCCTTCCATACCGAGTTCGACGCCGTAGTACACGCACGGCGAGCCGGGCAGCGTGAACTGCAGCACCTGGGCCATGCGCCGCTGCCACTGGTTCTTCATCAGATTCTTCAGGCGCGGCGTGTCGTGGTTGTCCAGAATGATCCAGGATTTCAGAATCGGATCCAATCCGGTATCGCGGACCATCGTATCGAAGCATCGGCCGGCATGTTCGCCGCTGATATCGCCGTTCACCATGTAGAGGATCAATTGGCGGGCGTGGAAGTTCATCACCGAGTCGAGTGCCGGCGACCATTCCTCCGGGTAGTTCCAGATCTCGCCGGTGACGAGCGAGCCGGGCTTCGCGGTGTGCGCGGCGTTCGTAATGCCAGCCAGGATGTCGAAGCCGATGTCGAACGCCACGTCGAGGCGCCATCCGTCGGCGCCGTCGCGCAGATAGCCCTGGATCGCGGAATCCGGATCGCCGAACAGGCGCTTCTGCACGGTCGGATTCTCCAGGTTCAACTCGGGCAGATTGTCGACGTTCGCCCAGGCGCGGTAGCCGCGCTGGTACTGATCGCCGATGTAGAACCACTCGCGCCAGGGGCTTTCGGGGTCGGCCATCGCTTCCTGGAAGATCGGCGACGTGCGGCCCATGTGGTTGAAGACGCCATCCAGCACGAGGCGCATGTGGCGTTCGTGTACGGAGTCGGCCAGCGCGGACAAGTCTTCGCGATCGCCGTACTCCGGCGAGATCGTGAAGTAATCCTGCGCGTCGTACTTGTGGTTTGTGTAGGCCTTGTGGATCGGATTCAGGTAGAGCACATCGACCCCGAGATTGTCGATATAGTCAAGGTGCGCCCGGACGCTGTCCAGATCGCCGCCCCAAAAGTCGATCTCGTGACTCCAAACGTTGACTTCTTCCAGGTACGTGCCTTTGGTGGGAACCTCGCCCCAGTCTCGGAGCGTCTTCGGAGCGGGGTAGAGGTCTTTCTTCGCCTCGAGATCTTCCGGGGGTGCGAAGCGATCGACGATGACCTGATAGACGATCGCGCCATTGCGCCAGTCGGCCTCGCGCTCGGCGAGGACCTCGGCTTTGTCGCGGTCGTAGGAATTGGCGTAGGAATACGTCATGGTGGGTTGCTCAGCCTGAAGTGAAGTCGCCGCCAGGGCGGCCAGGAGCGCAAGGGAAGCAAGTTTCATGGTGAGACCTCCCGGGCCGTTTCCATCGATCATGCGGAGCGGCGCGCGAGGGTCAAGTGAAGGCGGAGTGATTCGAATGCAGGGGTTCTCCTGTTGACACACGGATTATGGGTTTGGTGTATCGGGTACAAATCAATAAATGCAGTTTCGCCATAACCCAGTTGAGTCGGCAGGGAGAGGAGTGCTTCAGCCATGAACGGATGGGTCGTTGCGATAGGTCTTCCGGTTCTAATCTTTGTTGTTCTTTCTGCACTGCTGTTCAAGTACTTAGAGCACATCGATGAGTGGCTTTCGAAGGGAGGCGATCGGCGTATTGCCGCAGGCCTGATTGTTTCACTGATTGTCCCAGGAATTGCATCTGTAGTTCTTGATCTGGCTGACCTTTCAGCGATAATCGATGATGATCAGACTACGGATCCAGAGTTGTTACTCGTGACTATCGCAGGGATTCTTTGTTCGATATTCCTGGTTGGGCAGATGGCGCTTTGGATTAACGTAGACCGGTGGGAGAAGCGATTGAACGGGCTTCGCTCCCAACTCGATCAACTGAAGGACGAATTTCGAATGGCCAAGCAAGATCATGAGGCGACCCTTGGCTTCACGAATATCTTCCTGGGAGTTGTAAACGAGAAGCACACTCGCCTGAAGCGTCTGCGGAGCGAGGAGAGTGGACAGGGCGTCTTGGACCTGCCCCGGCTAATGAAGGAACTAAACCCTCTAGCTCAAATCAAGTGCCTCCTGCTCTGTTTATACAAATTCCTAGAGGAGAGACTCCGGAGAGAGGATGGCGGCAAGGAGGAACTGAGGATTGCGTACTTCAAGCTGGATGAAGAAGGCTACTACCATCCGATTTTCAGCTGGAACGGGCAGGCGGAGGGATGTGTATCGAGCCCGCAGGGAAGTCATCGCGATTGCTTTCGTCTTGACACTACTGAAGATAGGTCATTAGTCGTGTGGTGTGGGCGTCACAAGAGAATCGCGATAATCGAAGACGCCCAGAAGGCTCATGCGGAAGATCATGTTTTTCGGTTTTTTGACCAAAGCCAGCAGGATCATATCGGTTCGATTCTCGCTGTCCCCATTTCATTGGGCGATGAGCAGGGCCCAATCAGCCATATACTGTCCATAGACACAAGTAAACGAAGGTTCTTCCTCGACAATCAGAAGACACAGACACAGTGGAAATGGATCGCGAAGCACTTCGCTCAACGGGCCCTCTACGAAGAGGAACTTCAAGAAATCACCCAATCGGAAGGGTAGTCAAAATGTCTCAGAATACTCGCAAAGAAACAACGTGTTTGGTGCAGACGTCCGCACGGATCGTCAGTGAAGCAAAGACTCGGGCCCACGAGACGGTGAAGACATATTGCGCAGAGAACAAGCACCAAGCGAATGCCAAGGTCGTCAAGAACGTCAGGCGAGCTGGGATTGCGGTTCCCAAGCACTAGCATCTTCAAATGGAACTGCCTTGACCTTTGGGAGAAATGAATTGAGACGCTCTCCCAGCTACCGACTGAACGTGGATGGAAGGAAGCTGCCATCTCACTCGCGCCGAGGCAGTTGCAGCCATCGGATGGCCTTGAGATACTCCCTTTGAATCAGCCGCGAGCGGGCAGTGCGAGGCGAAGCAGGGCGCCGTGGTCGGAGTCGTCGACGGTCAGGTGCCCCCGATGCAGTTCGACGATCTGGCGCGCGAGGTACAGCCCGAGGCCGGTGCCGCCCTTGCGACGGGTCAGCGGGTTTTCGATCTGGAAGAATTTCTCGAACACCAGGTCGTGGTACTCCGGAGCGATTCCCTCGCCGTTGTCCTGCACGGTGACTTCGACGGTCTCGCCGTTGTAATGCGTCGTGATGGTGATCGTTTCCTGGCGGGGAGAGAACTTGATGGCGTTATCGATAATGGCTTCGATTGCCTGGGTCATCCGTTCGACATCGACCAGCGTATTCGGCAGCGCCTGCTGATCGACCCAACTGACCATCAATTCCTGTTCGTCCAGGCTGCGTTGGCGTTCCTGCAGGACCTTCTCGATCAAGGTTTCAATATTTGTGGGCTCGAACTGCAGCTCCAACTTGTGGTTATCGAGCAGCGCGATATCCAGGATCGTGTTCACAACCGTGGCGAGGCGCTCGATGTTGTTCGTAACGATCTTCAACAAGTTGCGCTGGGTGTCGTCGAAGTTGCCGCTGTAGTGCGTCGCCAGGAGATTCGCGGCGCCCCGGATCGATGTGAGGGGTGTGCGCAGCTCGTGCGAGACGACGGCGATGAAGTTGTTCTTCATCTCGTCGATGCGGCGAAGCTCTTCGACTTCGCGCGTCAGCGACATGTCGATCACGATCAACAGGGCCTCGCGCGTGGGGACCTTGTTCTCGGTGATGGGCACGGCGTGGATGCGCAGCGGGCTGTTCATTTCGTTCAGCGGTTCGAAGTCGCCGCGTTGTTCCGCGGCGCTCTGGATGGCGGCGTCCGCCATTTCCCGCAACTTGACGCCGAGGCTGTTGAGCTCGGGGATTTCCAGGTTCTCGATCTGAGATTCTTCCGCCAGGCCAAGCAGCCCCCTGGCCCGGCCGTTGGCCATCACGACGTTGCCGCCTTCGGTTGTCAGCACGATCCCCGCGGGGATGCTCTCGAAGGCCTTTGTCAGCTCCGCATTCACGTGGCGCAACTGGCGGCCCAGGCTGAAGCGGTCTATCGTCACGGAAAGGAATCGCGCGACGGCGCGGACGACTTCCAGATCGTCCTTGTCCAGCTTCGATTGATCCGACTTGTTTGTAATATTAATGACTCCGAGGACCTTGCCCTCGGAGTGGATTGGTGCGCTGATGTATGTATTCGTGGTGTACCGACGGTCGTTCTCGCGGCGACGGGTTGCGACCGACAGCCGGGGCTCGCCGGATTCCGCCACCTTGCCGGCAATGCCTTCGCCGACTTTGACTCGGATCGATTTGGTCAGCTCGGGATCGATGCCGGACGCCGCCGCGACGCTGAGTTCCGCGGCCTTGTGGTCCAGCAGGAGGATCGAGCAGCGCTCGACGCGCAGCAATTGCTGAATCAGCTCGACAGTCGACTTGAGAACGGAACCAAGTTCGCCCCCGGAGGAGACGATCTCGCTGAGGATCGTCAGCAGTTGGACATAGGAGAACTTCTCGGATTCCGTTATCGAGACAGGCATTTGCTGTGTGTTCGTCATCGTCGTGCCAGATTGGCTCCAACCCCAAGAGACGTCTTTCCTATGTCTGGACAAGAGCGCCGAGGCTGGCAAGGATTTTCATTCCAAACCTCAGGTCCCTCGCGAACTTTCATTCGTTTACCATGCCAGAACCATTCCGTTTTAGGGGATGGCGCCGACGGCGTTTCCACGGCTTGTCATGGAAACTATGACGCTGGGCCAATCGATCTCCCTTGATTTTGCGGGGGCTGTTAGGGTTGGGTTCCCACTCAGCGGCGAAATGCCCTGGAATCAGACATGAAGCAAGGATTTACATTATGTACACTGTAGCTATTTTGGGTGCCTCGGGCGCCGTCGGTCGCGAGATGTTGCGAGTTCTTGAGCAGCGTCAGTTTCCCACAAAGGAAGTCCGCCTGTTGGCTTCCGCACGTTCCGCGGGGAGTCGTTATCCTTACCGCGGCGGGCTGCTGACAGTCGAGGCCGTCACACCCGAGTCCTTCGACGGGGTGGACCTGGCTCTGTTCAGCGCCGGCGCTTCCATCTCGAAGGAATGGGCTCCCGTGGCTGCAGACCGCGGTGCTATCGTCGTGGATAACACGAGCGCCTTCCGCATGGACGAGGACGTTCCCCTGGTGGTGCCCGAGTGCAACGCGCACGCCATCGCCAAGGTCCCTTCCCGTCGCATCATCGCGAACCCGAATTGCTCCACGATTCAGATGGTTCAGGTGCTGAAGCCGTTGCACGAGAAGTTCGGTCTGAAGCGCATCGTCGTTGCGACCTACCAGTCCGTCAGCGGCAGCGGCACCGAGGCGATGGAGGAACTGCGCGATCAGAGCATCTCGATTCTCGAGGGCGATCCGAACTTCGACATCAAGGTCTATCCGCACCAGATCGCGTTCAATTGTTTGCCGCACATCGATGTCTTTCAGGAAAATGGTTATACCAAGGAAGAGATGAAGATGGTGAACGAGACGCGCAAGATTCTGGAGGCGCCGGAGATCATGGTTTCCGCCACTTGCGTGCGCGTTCCGGTTTTCCGCGGCCACAGCGAATCCGTGAACTGCGAATTCGGCAAGCCGGTCACCCCCGCGCAGGTTCGCGAGCTGATCGCACAGATTCCGAACTGCGTTGTCGTCGACGATCCGGCCAACAACCAGTATCCGTCGCAGATCTACAGCGAAGGGCGCGACGAGACGTACGTCGGCCGCGTTCGCCAGGACATCTCGAAGCCGGAAGGCACGGCGATCGATATGTGGGTCGTCAGCGACAACCTGCGCAAGGGCGCTGCGCTCAACGCCGTTCAGATCGGCGAGACGCTGGCCAAGACCGGGCTGCTTTCTGCCTGACGGATTGATTGCTCACCAAAGAAGATCCGCCCCCTGGCAGTGCGCCGGGGGGCGGTTTGTTTTCCGGCTGAATGCTCTGAAGTCGTTTCTGGGGCCATGTCAGATGACCAGGATGGGCTTGCAATCCGGGGACAAACCCAACCAGAATCAATGAGTTGGTTGCCAGGAGCATCGTAATGAAGTCGATCGGCACACTCCCGAACGAAGAGATTATCCGCGTAGCTGCGCGCTACGGAGCGAGGAGAGTGCGTGTCTTTGGTTCTCGCGTCCGCGGCGAGGAGCGACCCGACAGTGACCTCGACTTGTTGGTTGAGTTCGACCAAGATCGAAGCTTGCTCGATGCAATCGGACTTGAGCAGGAACTTGAGGAGCTCCTCGGTTTCCCGGTTCAGGTCCTGACTCCTGCCGGTCTTTCGCCCATCCTTCGCGACGAAGTCCTCAGCACCGCCTTGCCCTTATGAAAACGGATCGGGATTTTCTCCTGCACATTCTCGATGCGGTTGTTGATGCTCTGACCTACGCTTCAGGCGGGGAGGAGGAGTTCTTTGCGGACAAGAAAACCCAGGATGCTATTCTTCGGAAGTTGGAGGTCATCGGTGAGGCCACCAAGCGTCTTTCCCCTGAACTCAAGGCTGCGAATCCCGACATTCCCTGGCGTCAGATCGCGGGCATGCGAGACAAACTCATCCACGATTACTTTGGTGTTGATCTGAAACTTGTCTGGAACGTGGTCAGCCAAGTTCTGCCCGGATTCGAGGAGAACGTCCGCCGAATCCTCAAGGAGCTTTCGCCACGAACCTGAGGGGGATGGCCAGAATTCCCGACGCAAGACCGGGTTGCTGACTAAAGAAGATCCGCCCCCTGGCAATGCGCCGGGGGGCGGTTTGTTTTTCGGCTGAGCCAACTACTTCACCGGCACGCAGATATCCACGATGCAGCGCCCTTCCGGGTGTGTGTCCGGATCGTTCAGGTAGTGCTCGTAACACGGCCGCTCGTCGATCGTGAGCCCCTGGGCGGGGATCCACTCTTCGATCAGTTGATCCCACGCGGCCTGATATTCCGGCGGGAGCAGTTCGTGGCGTGCGACGGCGTACCTGCCGGCGGGAAGCACGCAACGTTCGACTTCGCCTTCGGCCGGCGTTTCCGGCGGGACGGTCAGGCAGATCGCCATGCGCAATGCGTCCTCGCGCGGCACGTCGGGGTCGATCTCGTAGGTGGCAAGCAGTTGCGTTTCCGGGAAGCGTACCAACCCACGCGGCTCCGCCCATGCGAACATGCGCTGCATCACGCCCATGAAGGCTTCGCCATCGCCCGCGCGAAACGGACCTTTGTGGCGGACGACTGCCACATCGAACGCGGGCTTTTCTTTCACTTCGATGCTGCTTGCTTTCGGGGTCATCGGTGGCTCCTTGGAGGAATCGATCTACAGCGCCTTCACGGGCACGCACAGGTCGACAACGCAGCGGCCTTCGGGGTGTTGTTTGGGGTCGTTGTGGTAGAGCTCGTAGCACAAGCCGTCGCCGGGCTGGTAGCCGCTCTGCGGAAACCACCCGCCCATCAGGCCGGTCCAGGCGTCTTCGAACTCGGGGGGCAGCAGCTCGAAGCGCGCGACGGCGTACTTGCCCCCAGCGATCGTCATCTTGCCGATCTCACCGTCGACGACCGTCTCCGGCGGGACGGTGACGCAGACGCTAAGGCGCAGCTTGTCCTCCTCGGTGATGTTCGGATCGTCGTGATAGGTGGCGAGCATCTGGGTCTTCGGGAACTGCAGCAACCCGCGCGGCCCCGCCCACTGGCACAAGCGCGCAAAGAGCCCTTCGAACAGCTTTGCGTCGCCCTTGAACGGTCCCGTGTGGCGGATGTACGCGACGCACATCTCGGGCATTTCTTTCACTTCAACTTCCGCGGTGATTTCCTTGCTCATTGCAATCCTCCATGTCGGTTTGTGGCCGAAGCCGGTCGCAATGTACTCAACGTGGATTGTGAAGTCTTTCCGAGGCTTGCGAATCGATTGATCGATCTTGCTATTCGATTGGCCGATCTTGCGCCGACGCCATTCGGTGGCGCTCATTCCGGTGGTGGCGCGGAACGCGCGCGCAAACGGTGCCGAGCCGGAGAAGCCGCAATCGAAGGCGATCTGCGTGACCGAATCGCGGGGATTCGCGATCAACTTCTGCGCGGCACGTTCCACGCGCAGGCGCGCCACGAATGCATTCAACGTTTCGCCCGTCATACCGCGAAAGATGCGATGAAAATGGAACGGCGAGAAGTTCGCGACGCGGGCGAGTTTCTCCAGCGGCAACGGCTCGGCCAGGTGCGCTTCGATGTAATCCATCACGCGATGAATCCGTGCGCGATACTCCTCGCGCACCGCATCGGCGGGGGAGAGCGGTTCAGACATGCCGAAGACCTCGTGAAATCCCAAATCCCGGAAAGATACAGGCAGCTGTACCCGATCGCCCGGGAGAAGGCGACAGGAATTTCGAGTGGAAGCGGAGGATGGGCAGGCGAGGGAAGCGGTTTCGAGTACGAGTTCGAGTGCGAGTACGTGTACGAGTCAGGGCGAAGGTACTTCGTGCTCTTTATGACTTCGTGGTGATTCAATTCTTTGGCGCAGGGGCAGTTGAGAGCTTCCACCCGACGGCCGGCGGGGGAGTGCTCACACACTCCTCTCGAATCATCGCGAGGCTCTCCGACTCCTCTGCAACAAGCACGATTGCGTACGAGGTCGTGTAGACATGACTTGCGCGAACGGGCCCCTCGCCCGGAGGATCGACGGGGTACAGGATCATGCCTTCGAAGGCGCCATCCTTTGTTCCTGCATCGATCCTCACCGCGGTATCGCGATTCGTACATGTAGACGGGGTTTCCCGGGTAGAGACATCCCCGACATTGATGACCCTTGTTACAATCGGCGCATCCAGCAACCACGGAAGATACCTCGCCGGTAATGTGGGTTTCCCCGTTGCCGGCTTCTTCAATCCGCCTTCACGCAGCAGCGCATCGCCATTCTCTTTGGTGCGGGGCTCCAGTCCTGCATTCACCCAACTACAGAACGCCGGCATTTGCCGTTCCGGGATTGCGTACACGCGCTCGCCCCACGGGACCAGGATCAGTTCGGTTGGTAGATTGAGCTTGTTGGATTCCGCAATAGAATCGTCGCCCAGCAGATGCAGACGGCCATCGCTCTCGGTGACTCGTCCCCAGTTCTGTGCGTCCATGCCTGAGCAGGACCGTTGGCTGAAGACGAATCCGCTCTTCGGGGCGACCAGCAGAGTCCAATGCGCGCTAAGCGACACGCCCGCATCGTATTTGCCCGCCCACGGATGATCGGCAAGCCCTTCCAATTCGCGCGCGATTTCCTCTGCCTTTTGTTCGGCGGCCTCGCTCCAGGCCGGCCGGGGGGGAATGGTGGGCAAATCATCAACCGTGACAGACGACTTCCCGCCTCCAGAAGACACACATCCCGCAAGAACCAGCAGAGTAATCAAGACGCCAACCCCAGCGGGTATTCTCATCCTCACGATCCCTCTCCGTGCTCTTCGTGACTTCGTGGTGAATCCCCCTGTGCTTCTTCTGCGGCCGCGCGCATTCTCTTCCCACGTGGAGAGCGCGATGTGACGGAGGCCCCCAAAGTCGGCACGCGGTCAGATGCCCCCGTGGAGATCCATCCATTCGAGGTGTTTTCATCCACCGATGAAATCCAAAACGACCCGCCTGCACTTGGCTCCATCACCCACAATCTCATACCCTCGAAAACGCCGTCGCTTGATCCGGCATCGATCTTGAACCAAACGCCCGTGTCTTCGCCGTATTTCGTCTCCTTCGTCACCAGGTCCCCGACTTCCAGGATGGTGGCTTCCAGAGGTTCTTCCAGCAGCCACTTCCGATACTCTTCCGGGACTTGGGGCAGGCCGGGGGCGGGCTTTGCTTCATCGCCTTCGCGCAGGTAGCAGAACCCGTACATCGAGTTGCGCGGCTCCTCCCCCGAATTCACATAGTTGCAGAATCCCTTCATTTGTCCCGGAGGAGAAAGATAGAATCGTTCCCCCCAGCGAATGGGGATCATGTCCGCATAGATTTCGCTCGGATACCAGCTTATAACCGGGCATTCCAGAGAGAGGTAAAGTTGGTCGTCAAACTCTGCTACGGAGCCATGAAGTCGAAAGAACGGCGGGCAACATCCGTATGATTCATACAGAAATCCGTAATGCGGGGCGACGGCCACCCAACAATTTTCCTGCAGATATAGGCCGGCCCAATGATCGTCGGGCAGCTTCGCGGCCTCGGCTTCGATCTTGGCTCGAAGTTCTTCCATCTCCTGCTGCGGTTCATCCGGAATGAACGCGGACTTGCATTGGTTGTCTTCGGCAAGCGCCGAGACCCCCAGCGCGAGCGCCAGGGACAGAACAAGCGGGATCGCTTTCATCGTCTCACCTCGATGAGAAATTCTGGCCCTGATGAGAACTGGACTGTGGGGACGGAGGGTGGGTTTGTTTCCTCAGAGCTCCGCGTAACGCGTTGCGAAGTCTCGCGCTCTTTCGACCTGGTAGTTCCTCGCGATGAACTCCAGCACCGGTTCGATCGCGGCGCGCTTTTGTTCGGCGGACTGGTTGAAGCCACCGGTGCGCGGGCGTCGTCGGCGGAAGATGATCGGCGTCGTGCAGTCAGTCAGGTCGATGGCGTGCAGCAGCAGCAGCACGGGGCGTCGACGCGTCGCGAGGCGCTGCAGGGCCGCGATGGTGCGCTCTGGCCCGAGCGCGACGATCGCCGCGCCTGTCAGCGGCAGGCCGAACGGCGGCAGTGTCGTGACCGGAAACTCCATCAGGCGGGAATCGGCAAACGACGCAGCTTTCTTGCGCAGGCGATGCGGCTGCGGGAAGTAGGGCGCTCGCGGCGCACGCACGTAGGCCAGGCGGCCGAACTGGCGCTTGCCCGGTTGGATACGGCGCGCCAGCCACGCATCGGCCGCGCGCAGCACCGGCCCCAGCGCCGTCGGCAGAACCGAGGCATCGTACACGTAATCCAGTCGCCGCAGGACTCGCAGAACGCGCGCATCGACATCGTAGCCCGGTGAACGAAATCCGATTGGTGCGGGCAGTCCCGCGGCGCGGATGATACGGTCGGTGCGGGTGATCTGCTCCAGGATCGCGCCGACGGGCAGACGCGTCAGGCCGATGCGGTGCGTGTAGCTGTGGTTTGCGATCTCGTGACCGGCGCCGGCGATCTGGCGAGCCAGCGCGCGTTTCGCAGGCAATTGCAGATCGCGTCCGACGAGGAAGAAGCTGGCCGGCACGCCGTGGTCCGCGAACAGATCGAGGAGATTGGGAATCCCCTGCTGCCAGGCGGGATCGCGCTCAAAGGAATCGCCTTCCTTCTGTCCATAGCACCGCCGCACGGCCCACAGGCCATCGACGTCGACCTGGACGAATGCGGGAGGCTGGAAGGACTTGGAGGGCATAGCGCGCGTTTCCCTGAATGGAGCCAACAAGATACGTTCACTACTTGTCGCCCCGACCGCGAGTCAATTCGTGCCCGTTTCAAAAAACGTCCGGGCCCCTGCGGTGTGCAGGGGCCCGGTGAATTTCAGGCGGCGCAGGTACCACCTGACAGGAGTTGGAGGCTGATTAGTGTTCGAGCAAGTACCAGTCGTTCACGTTGGTGAACTGGGTCTGCTTCGAGACGCGAAGGTTATCCAGCACGATCGTGCCGCGGCCCCAGTCGATGTTCTGAATTGCGAAGTGGCCGTGGGCCTGGCCGTACTCGGAGAAGTCGGCCGCGTGCGTGCCGGACGCTTCGAGCGAGTCGTTGATGTAGACGTCGAAGGTCGACTCGCCGACCTGGATCTCGAAGCCGAAGGGTGTGCTGGGCAGGGTGATGACGCTGTTTGCCAGCTGCGGGCCGTTGTCGCCGTAGTTGTTCGGGCTCTTGGCAAAGACCTGCAGCGTGCCGGTCGTGTTGCCATCCTGGACCGCCAGATGTGCGACCACGTCTGCCTGGCCGCCATCGTAGCTATCCCAGACCCAGAGGGCGCTGTAGGCGCCGATTTCGACGCGCATCGGGCCGGTGATCGCGGAGATATCGTTGACGTCGGTGGAGATGTAGATGCTGCCGCCGTCAAAGGCCATCGCCTCGCGGGCGTCGACGCTGGTAGGTGCCCATGCGAAATTGCCGGGCGTCACCGCCAGCGCGCCGGAGCCCTGGGCAATCGTGCCCTGTCCAGGATCGGCACCGAGCGTTTCCCACTTCGTTTCGTCGATGCCGCCATCATAGGTGGCGTTCGCGAAATCATCTTCCACCGTGGTCGGACGATTGAGCGTGCCGGTGTCCACATCGCCGACGGAGACGGCGGAGATTTGGACGCTGCCATGGCCCCAGTCCTGCTGCCCGAAGTTCAGCATGAACGAGGGGGTTTCGCTCAGTTCGCTGATATTGATGTTCGTCGGGCCTTCCAGAACCAACTGGCCATCGAGAGCCAACTGGTACGTGAAGTCGTTGACGACCAGGTCGACATCCAGCGGATAGGAAAGGCCGAACAGCTCGATTACGGCGTTGGTCTTGCCAGTACCGGACGTGGTCTCGCCGGCATTCTTCTCCCAGACTTCGACCTTCAGCTTGTCGGGCACGTCCACATCATAGACGAAGAACACGCCGAACATTGCGCCCGCGTAGGAGTACATGTCGTGGGCGCCCGGGCCGACAGTCGTCGCCGTGTCGTCCAACTGGACCTTCAGGTTCACGTCGACATTATCACCCCATCCTGTAGTGCGATTAACGTCAACATTCCACTCATTAATCGTGAAGGAGATCGGCGTGCCGAGGTTGTCCGCACTGTTGGTGATGTCGATCTTGTTGTTGGCGAACAGGGTCGTCTGGTTCCAACCGGCGTAAGAAGTGGTCAGAGTCAGGACCTGGGTCGTGGAGTTCTGAACGGCGGCGCCGGCCACGGCGTCCGTGTTCACCTGCCAGACGGTGTTATCGAAGCTGCCGTCATAGGTCGGGTTGTCAAAATTGTCGGTGAGTTGTTGGGCGAACGCGCTGGACCCGACGAGCAGGACCATGGCCACGAACGCGCAGATACGGCTAACAGAACGCTGGTGCATGGGGAGGATCTCCTTGGGGAGGAAGTTGTGTGCAATGCGCCCGCGGTTTACGGTGGTGGTTGATGGGGCCTGCTGGGGGCGGTGCGGGGCGCTTGGCACGGCTAGTGTTCCTCAAATTCTAACTCGCGTAGAGTTATCGATAACAAATCCAAGCGGGGGCTCCCCGTCAACCCCTTTTTGGACCGGTCTGCAATTAAATCGGCAGATTCGGACCTGGTAGGGCGCGTGACCACCTGTCTGGTCCAATAACGCTCAATTGGTATCGTGAACGGTATGGCGGCGGTCGGAAAGGGTTGCGAACGGGAGTGCAACCCCCCGCAGTTGTCCCGTGCAGTGCCCCGTCGCCGCTGGCGCGCGTCCAATATGTTGGCGTTGACAGTTAAGCCGCGCGGGGGGCCCATCCATCATTCGGTGCAAGTTCACCAGAAGGGCGCGATACGGACGAGGGGAGCATTTCAAGCTCCAGGAGAGCCAAGATGGCGATCATGTTGTTCGTGCGTATCAAGTCGGAATTGGAGTCGGAAGAGCTCGTGCGGCGGGCGACCGAACGACGGCCGCAGTTTCTTGAAGTTCCAGGGCTTATCCAGAAAATCTACGGCCTCGATCCGAAGACCGGCGATGCATGCGGCGTGTACTTCTTCGAGGATCAGGCATCGCTCGATGCGTTCCGTGCGACGGAATTGGCGAAGAGCATCCCGATCGCCTACGAGGCAGTCGACGTGCGACCGGAAGCTTATGAAGTGCTCTTTCCCCTGCGTCCGGATCGTGGGCCGATCGCCGAGTAGGTTTGCGGCGGGCTACGCGTCGCTCCAGTCCAGTGGCTTCTTTGCGAAGAAGCATTCCAGGCCGTGGCGGAAGGTCTCTTCCTGCGAGTACGACGCGAAGAGTTCGACGACGTTCGCCATGTCGGCGAGAATGCCGGGAATCTCCGGCGCGTTAACGAGTTGCTTGGAACGCCGCATCGCGCCGTCACTGTTTGTGCGCACCATCTCGTCGGCATAGGCACGTGCATCGTCGATGACGTGGCGCGGATCATCGCCGGCGCCGAGATGATGCACCCAGCCGCGCGCGTAGGCTTCGGGGGCTTTGACGCGGCGTCCGCTCAGCATCAGTTCGCGGGCCGCGGACGCGTGCAGGCGCCGCATCGCAATTGTCGAAACGAGGCCGGGGACAAAGCCGATTTTCACTTCAGGAAAACCGAACAGCGCGCTCTCGTGCGCCCAGATGCAATCGGAGACGATGGTCAGCGCGGTGCCGCCGCCGAGCGCCGGTCCGTGAATCGCGGAAACGAGCGGTTGCGGCAGTTGCAGCATGTCGCCGAAGCACGCCGCAAGTTCCTTGGCCAGCAGTTTGACGCTCGCGAACGTGAAGTCGTCGTGTAGTTCGCGCAGATCGAGCCCGGCGCAGAATCCGGCACCTTCGCCGCTGAGGAGCACGACCTTCGCGGCGGGATCGTTGGCCGCGCGGCGGATCTCGTCGCGCAGATGACGGACCATGTCGAGCGTCAGTGCGTTGCGGCGCTCCGGGCGATTCAGGCGAATGTGAAAGACGCGGCCGTCGCGCTCGGCCAGCACTTCGTCGCTGCGACCGGGCGCACCGTTCTTGTCGACCTCGACGAACTGGAAGCACTCCGGTGGCAACTCCGGCCCCCAGTGCAGGCGAGCTTGCTCGTACATCTCGGCGGGCACGCGAACCGGCATGCGCAGCAAGGCGTGGGAGTACGTCTTTCCCTGCGCGTCGATCTGAAGCGAAACGGACCCGCCACCGCCGAGTGCGCCGTGCACGAGGAAGTTCAGTGCGTCGAGGTTCGGCATTTCGAAACGCTCGACCGGGCCGGTGGCCATCGAGCCAAGAAACGCTGCGACGCGTTCGGCGGTGAGCTCGCGCGCCAGGAAGTCGTACCACTCTGGGCGGCGGGCGATCACGCCAACGTTGACTGCGTCCCCTTTATCGCCGGAACGGCCGTGAGCAAGCATGTAGAGAGCAACGGTGACGCTCATCGGGCGGTCTCCTTTGCATCGTCAAGCGTGAGGATATCGAGCTTTGGTTCGGCTGCGGACTTATCGACCAGCCCGGGCCAGTACGCAAGCACGTCTGTTGGACGAGGGCGGCCCCCGGCGAAACCCGTTGCGCCAGGAGGGCCGGTCAGGACGAGCGGCACAATGTCCTGGCCGAAGCGCGCGAGTTGCTCTTTGTCGTGTCCGCGCACCGCGATACGCAGTTGCACTTCGTTGACTTGCGTTTCGTCCACGGCCGCGCGCGAAATTGCGCCATGGCATCCATCGTAGCCGACGGTTTCGGTGCTCACGGCATCGAATGAGATACCCAGCTTCTCTGCGCGCTTCAGGACGAGTTCGCCCGCGCGGCGCGCTTTGCCGACGGCGTCCGGCCACGAATAGACCATCGTCCCGGACAGCATATATCCGTCGGCGTAGGAACACGAGACCTTATAGGAATCGGTGGTGGGATTGCCCCTCACGCCGGTGATGCGCACTCGATTCGGCGCTTCCTGCTCGACGCGAATCGAAGAGAAGTCCACGACAACATCCGGCGTGATGTAATCCTTCGGGTCGCCGATTTCGTACAACAACTGTTCCTTCACGGTGCCGGTGGAAACTTCGCCGCCGAGGGAATCGTGCTTCGTGATCACGAGACCGTCGCGCCCGTCAAACTCCGCGATTGGGAAGCCGAGCTCAACCAGCTCCTCCGTCCCCAGTTTTCGACCAAGGAAGTTGCCGCCGCTCGACTGGGCGCCGCATTCCAGGATGTGTCCGGCGACGATCCCGAGCGCAAGAGCGTCCCAATCGTCCCACGCGACACCGTAGCGATGCACCAGCGGCGCCAGAGTCAGGCCGGTATCGGTGACGCGACCGGTCACGATGATCTGACAGCCTGCTTCGAGCGCCTGAACCATCGGACGCGCGCCGAAGTACACGTTGGCACTCAGGAGCGAGTCCTTGATCGCCGCCAGTTCCGGTGCGTGCGGATCAAGGCCCTTAAGTGGCAGATCGTCCAGGCGATCGAGAATGTCGTCGCCGTGCACGACACCGATCTTGATTTTGCTCTTCGAGTCGTGGGCCTTGATTCGTTCGAGCAGCGCCTGCGCACAACCAATCGGATTCGCGCCGCCGGCGTTGCTGATCACCGTGATGTTGTTCTCGATCAAATCCGGTAGCAGTTCGTCGATCACGCCGACAAAATCGCGCGCATAGCCCATCGCCGGATCCCGGCGGCGCTGCTTTTGCATGATGCTCATGGTGACTTCGGCCAGGTAATCGAAAACCAGGTAATCGATCTGGCCGGAACGAACTTGAAGCAACGGTGCTTTTGGCCAGTCGCCCCAGTAGCCTTGTGCGGATGCAACGCGGATCATGGTGTGTCCTTGTCCAAGAGCGGAGTGGCGAGTGATGAGTGACGAGTGGCGAGTAGGCCGCCGGAATCCCTGAGAGATTCACTAGCCACTCGTCACTAGCCACTAGCCACTGCTCTCCTAAATCATCGGCCGGAATCTTCCCCAGCAGTCTTGCAGTGCTTCGACCATTTGGCCGTTTGTTGCGTGTTCGGCGGCGTCGAGGAGTGTTTCAAAGACATTCACTTCGCTTTCGCCGCAAAGGGCTGTTTCGCGCAGGCGAGCGAGCGCTTCCTTGGCGCCGGCTTCGTGGCGGTGCTTGAAGTCGCGTACGCGTTCCGCCTGCATTTCGCGCTTCTCGCGTGGCGTGCGTGAGAGATTGACTTCCGGCCGAGCCGTCTTGTCGTCGCGATAGCAATTCACGCCCACGATGCGGCGCGTTCCTTCGCCGACCTGCTCGTGCATGCGGTAGAAGCTATCCTGAATGCGCGCGCGCGTGTAGCGTTGCTCGACCGCCGCCAGGACTCCGCCAAGATGATCGATCTCGTCCCAGATGTCGAGCACGGCGGCTTCAACGCGATCGGTCAGCACCTCCATGCCTGGGCTGTTGCTGAACACGCCCATCATATGGCGAAACAGGCCGGATTCCTCGAGCAGAATTGCCTGCGTGTCACTTGCGATCTGAGCGGCTTCGGCGGTCGGCGTTGTGATTGCTTCATCGTACGAGTTCGAATGTGCCGAGTTCGTGTGGTTGATCAAGCCCAGGAACAACTGCACCGCGGTGCGCGTGATGTTGTTCAGGTAGCGCTGTTCGATCAGGCTGCGGCCGCTCGTCTGCGTGTGGAACTTCAGCTTCGCCTTCGCCGGATCGACGCCGAAGTGATCGCGTAATGCAATCGACCACAAGCGCCGCGCAACGCGGCCCGTGACGGCCGATTCCAGGTCGTGATCGAACTGGAAGAAGAACGACAAGCGCGGGACCACGGCGTTCAGATCCATGCCGCGCCTCCGGAACTCGTGCGCGTAGAAGAGGCCATTCCCGACGGTGAACGCGAGTTGCTCGATCGGGTTCGCGCCGGCTTCGGCGATGTGATAGCCGCTGATCGAAATCGGATACCAGCGCGGCATCACGCGCGTTGTGTAGTCCACCATGTCGCCGAGCAGACGAAGACTGGGCTCCAGCGGGAACAGAGTCTCGTTCTGCGCCTGGATTTCCTTCAGGATGTCTGCCTGGACGGTACCCCGCAGTGCGGCCGCCGTTTCGCGCCGCATGCGCAGGTACTCCTCGCGATCCGGCTCGCGACCATTCTCTGCACGGAACTTTTCGGCCTGCTGGTGCGTGGCGGCGACGATGAACTGCGCCATCAACATTGGTCCCGGACCGTTGATCGTCATGGAGACACTGACGTTGCGCGCTGTCAGATCGAAGCCTGCAAACAGGCGCTGCATATCGTCGATCGTCGAGACGGCCACGCCGCCTTCGCCGACTTTGCCGAGCAGGCCTTCTCCATCCGAATCCATCCCGTACAGAGTCGGCCCATCGAAGGCGGTGGAGAGGCGAATCGTGCGCTGGTTCTGCGCGAGGAAGTGAAAGCGCTCGTTCGTATCTTCCGCCAGGCCGAGGCCGGCAAACATTCGCGTGGGCTCCTCGTGCTCTTCGCCTTCCTTGATCAGGTACATCCGCGGATAGGCGGAGTGCGTGTATGGAAACTCGCCGGGCAGGCCTTCCCTCAAAAGATAGCGAGTCACCGCGCCGGGTTCGTCGTAATTCGGAAGCGCGACTTCCGGGACGTTGAGGCCGTTCAGCGTGTGCGTTTCTGGAATTGCGCCGAGCGCTTTGCGCCAGCGCTCCATCGCCGCAGCACCGGCGGATTCGTCCGTGCGAGCGCGTTGGACTTCGCCAGGAACGCGATCATGGTAAGCGCGCACCGCGGCGGCGCTGGCGGCGAGAACGCCTGCAGATTGAGCCGGCATTGTGGCGGTCATGAGGTGACTCCGATCTTCCTTCGTTCGGTTGTTTCCGGGCCGGAGTGTTGTTGTGCCCCATCAGGGCACGGTTTCCTTTTCAGCCCGATCCCCAGCCCGATGGGCTGGGCTAAGGAATGGTGCGCCTTCAGCGCATTCCCATTTCGACGTCTCACCGTCTCCCTTTATGGCATTCGGGCCGCCATTCAGACAAGGCCCAACGGGTCGGCAAGTCCTTAGCCCAGGCCGCAGGCCTGGGAAAGCCCGGCGCCAATCAGGGCGGCCTGAAGGGCCGCGATAGAAACGTCGTCACCTCCCGATTCGTTCCTCCAGCAATTCGTGCAACTTGTCCACGCCTTCGTCGCGATGCCGGACGGCCGTGACGCCGAGGAGCTCGAACGGGCGACCTTCCGCGCGCAGGCGGGCGCGAATTGTCTTCAGTGCAGCGGCGGATGCCGGTTGATCGCACTTGTTCAGCACAACAATGTCCGCCTGCTCCAGCATGACGGTTTTTTCCAACTGCAGCGCCGAGCCGAATTCGCTCGTCATCACGTACACGTTCAGATCAACGAGGCCATCGAACGGATTGTCCGCCTGGCCGATGCCGGCGCTTTCCAGAACGATCACATCGAACGGCGCCGCAGACAGGACCTTCACCGCGCGGCCGAGAGCGCCGCTCACGCCGCCGGGATTATTGCGTGTGGCGAGGCTGCGGATGTAGACGCCGCCTTTGTCCGCGGCCAGCATGCGAATGCGATCGCCAAGGAGCGCTCCGCCGCCATTTCGTGACGTTGTTGGATCGCAGCAGACAACGGCGACGCGGTGTTTGCCGGCGGCGCTGAAACGCAGCAGCAACTCGTCGATCAAGGTGCTTTTGCCCGCGCCTCCGTTTCCAGAAACGCCGATCACGAAGGGGCGTTTCGTCGCCCCTTCGAAATCCTGTGCAGTGTCTTCGACGATGGAGAGTGCACGGGCGATGGCGTTGGGTTTTCCGGCCGCCAGATCATCTACCAAGGCATCAAGCTGTCGATCGTCGGCGCGATTGGCGGCGCAGATGGCGCGGACCTGCTTTGCGATATCCCACAACGCCATGCCGGGCGCGAAGACTTCGGCGATGCCCATTTCTTTGAGTTGTTCCGTGTCGCGGCCGGTGATGGTTCCGCCGCCCCCGGCAACTACCGGGATCGACACACCGGCCGCGCGCAGATCGTTCAAAACGTCTTCCAGAAACTCCATGTGCCCGCCGTTGTAAGAGCTGATACCGATCGCGTCGACATCCTCCTCGATCGCGGCGCGAACGATTTGTGCGGGGCTCTTATTAAAGCCAAGATAGATGACTTCGAGTCCTTCGTGCCGCAGCGCACGACTGACGCCGACGATCGCGGCGTCGTGGCCATCGCAAAGCGCGACGGCGGTTAGTACGCGGAACGGGGCACTGGGAGTTTCAGGCATGGCGGGCTACTCCATCAATCGGCGGTGTTCGATTTTTAGGCAACGATCCATGACGACCTTCATTCCGGCCGCCTGTGCGATTTCGGCGGCTTCATCGTTCGCGATCGTCAACTGCAACCAGAAGACCTTGGCGCCGACGTCGGCGGCTTCTTTGGCGACTTCCGGTGTGTGTTCGCTACGGCGATAGACATTCACCATATCGATCGGCCCGGGTACTTCGGCCAGTGTCTTGTAGACCTCCTGGCCGAGCCACTCTCCGCCGCGAGGGTGCACCGGTAATATCTCGTAGCCGGCATCTTTCATTTCTTCCGAAACCTGATAGCTTGCGCGGTGTGGCTTCGGCGACAGACCAACCACGGCGATGCGCTTCGTGGTCTTCAGTATCTCGCGGACTTCTTCATCGGTTGGTTCGGTGTATGGCATGATCTCCTCCTGGATCGTTTGGACGGAATTTCGAGGAATTCCGTCGACCGCTCTCACCTAACCTGTCCGGCGAAGCTTGTCAAAGCGAAGGCGGATCGTCATTCCTCCGGCGCTGGCGCAAGCTCCGGCCACTCGCCTTCCAATTCGATAAGTGCGGCAGCCAGTGCGCGCTCGTGCTCGACGCGATTGATGGAGAGTACAAACAGCCGGCCGGCCGAGGCGATTTGCTCGGCAGCGGCTTCGGGCTCCATCACGGCGGCGAAGAGCGATTCGCTCTGGTTGCGCGTTTCGCGACCGGCATTGGCGACGGCCAGCATCGCGGCGTGGTGGGCGAAGTCCTTCCAGCGCTGGTCGACGTCGTCGCGGGCGGCCATCTTCGCCGAGCGCATCGCGGCGCTGTCGGCCACGTATATCTGAATCGCCATCTCGGCCAGCGCCGCCAGCAGTTCCTGCTCGTCGCGCAGCTTCTTCGGGTCGCCGAGCTTCGCCAGCACGGCTTCGACGGCGCGGGCGAAGACCTGGCGCAGTTCCTCGACGACGGCCGCCAGGCGATCGCCGCTCTCGACCTTACGGGCGCGGATCTGGTCGACGACCGATTCCTTTACGCTTCGCCGCATGATGCTGTTCACGACCACCATGCGGTTGATCTCGTTGGTTCCCTCATACAGGCGGGACACGCGAACATCGCGATAGTTCCGCGCCACGGGGTACTCCTCGCAGAAGCCGTAGCCGCCGAGCATCTGGACGGCGTGATCGGCGACTCGGGTGGCGCCTTCGGTCAGGAAGATCTTCGCGATGGCGCACTCGACGTTGAATTCTTCGCTGGCGTGGCGCTTGGCGGCTTGCTTGCCCTCGGCCGGCGCCAGGATCTCGACCGTGTCTTCGATCAGGCGCGACGTGCGGTAGGCGATCGCCTCTCCGGCGAAGATCAGCGCGGCGCAGTCGGCGATCTTCTGGCGGATCATCCCGAAGCTGACCAGCGGTTGGCCGAACTGCTTTCGTTCCATGCCGTAGCGGATTGCCTCGCGGAGGGCCCGCTTGTTCGCGCCGAGCATCGTAGCGCCCAGCTTCAGCCGGCCCAGATTCAGCATATTGAGAGCGATCTTGTGCCCGCGGCCGATGTCGCCCAGGCGGGCGCTGTCGGGGACTCGGACGTTTTCGAGCTTCAGTCCGCACGTTGAGGAGCCCTTGATGCCCATCTTGTCTTCTTCATCAAGGACGCTGAAGCCCTCCGCTTCGCGTGGAACCAGGAAGGCCGTCAGCTTGTTGCCGTCGACCTGGGCAAAGACCGTGTAGAGACCGGCCCAGGCGGCGTTGGTGATGAACTGCTTCGTGCCGTTCAGGATCCAATGGTCCCCATCGCGGACGGCGGTCGTCTTAGCGGACAGGGCGTCGGAGCCGCTTGAAGGCTCGGTCAGCGCGTAGGCGCCGATGACCGAGGCGTCGGCCAGCCCGGGCAGGTGCGCGGCGCGCTGCTCCTCCGTGCCGTACGTCATCGTGGGCTGCATGCCGATGCCCTGCTGGACCATGGCGGCGACCCCAAAGGACCCGGCACGGCCGAGTTCCTCGATCATGGCGATGGCCGAGAAGATCCCAAGCCCCAGTCCGCCGAATTCCTCCTCGACTTCGGCCATGAAGAGGCCGATTTCGCCAAACTGGCGAAGGAGGTCCGGCGCGTGTGCGTCACGATCCTCGTCCAGCTCGTGCAGGCGAGGGACGACTTCGCCTTCCAGAAAGGCACGGACGGCTTCCTGGAGTTCCCTCTGTTCACTGGACTTATCTTCGGGAAATCCCGCGTCCTGGGGGGAGATGACGTGGGTCAGGAAGCTGATGCCGGGCTGTTGTGTCTTCTTATCCATCACGGACATGGCGACCATACTCCTGGGGTGGGGTCACGGTAGTGTCATAAGCGAATAAGAGGAAGACGCAAGACCCGGTCCCATCGTGGATCGGTCCAAAACCGGGATTCTGGGCACATTTTCGAGCCGAGAGGTGCCGAAATCGTGGCGGAAATGCCGGTGGGGGAGCGCGGCCGAATCGCCACCCACGATAAGGTCGAGAGGCCCGGCTCTTTTTCCCTTGGTCCCCGGGTGTCATAGGTGCCAAAGTGCCCGCCCCCAGCACTTTTTCGTTGCGATTCCGGGACGAAGAGGGCTTGGGAAGAGAATTGCCCCGCGGCTTGGTTAGCCGCAGGGAGACTTTTGCCCCCGGAGAGGAACGCTTAGTGAAGTCCCGTTCGGCAGCGCTCAGAACTTACATTCTCCGGCGCATCATGCTTATGGTTCCGACCTTTATCGGAATCACTCTTTTTACCTTCGTGCTTTGTCAGTTTGTGCCCGGTGGCCCCATCGACCAGATGCGGATGCGCATGGCCGGTGCCACCGAACAGGGCGAAGTCGGCGGCGGTGGCCAGCACGGCAACCAGTCTGGCGGAGTGATGTCCCTGCCTCCGGAGCAGTTGAAGATTCTGGAGAAATACTACGGCTTCGACAAACCGATTCCGATGCGGTACCTGACCTGGCTGTGGAACATCGTCAAACTCGACCTCGGCACGTCTTACCGCTATACCCAACCGGTCATCAAGATCATCGGCGATCGGCTGCCAGTCTCGATCTATTACGGTTTCATTACAACGGTCTTTGTCTACCTGATCTGTATACCACTCGGCATTGTGAAGGCGATCAAACACCGCACGGTGGTCGATAACACGACCTCGCTGCTGATCTTCGCCGGCTATGCTGTTCCAGGGTATGCCCTTGGGGCCGTGCTGATTGTGCTGTTTGCGGTTAAGAAGGAGTGGTTCCCGCTCGGTGGATTCCACAGCGAGGGGTTCGCCGATTTCAGCATGGGTAAGAAGATTATCGACACCATTCATCACTCCATCCTGCCGCTGATCTGTTACCTGATTGGCTCGTTCGCCGTGATGACGATGTTGATGAAGAATTCGCTGATGGAGAACATGGGTGCCGACTACGTGAAGACCGCGTTGGCAAAGGGACTGACTTGGCCGCGCGCCGTGTTCGGACATGCCGTGCGCAACTCGTTGATTCCGCTGGCGACCAGTTTCGGCAACAATATCAGTATCATCCTGGTCGGGTCCGTTCTGATCGAGACGGTCTTCAATATCCCCGGCATCGGCAAGTTGCTCATCACTGCCATCGAGGCGCGCGACTACCCGATCGTTCTCGGCATGACCGTGATCAGTTCGATCCTGATGCTGCTGGGCAACCTGCTGTCCGATATCTGTGTGGCATTCGTTGATCCCCGGGTGAGGTTTGAATAAGGGATGAGGAAGCTCTTTCGACTGAACCCGATCACGCAGCGCCGTATCCAGCGTTTCCGGCGCATCAAGCGTGGATATTACTCGCTGATTATTCTCCTGATCGCCGTTTTCATCTCGCTGTTCTCGGAGATGATCGCCAATAGCCGAGCCATCGTTATTTCCCACGAAGGGAAGATCGCCTTCCCCGGCATGATGCACGTGTTGCAGAATGGGAAGATCCTCCCCATGTATCAGTTCGGCCAGACCGACGAATGGGGATTCGACGATCAGGGCGAAACGGACTACCGCCGCCTTCAACAGCAATGGAAGGAGGAGGGCTCCGACAGTTGGATGATCATGCCGCCGGTCCCCTGGAATCCCTACGAGTCGGATTTCGGTTACGATGCCCCTCCGCCAAACGCTCCGGATTCCAAGCACTTGCTCGGCACGGATTCTCAGGGCCGCGATGTGTTCGCGCGCCTGCTGTACGGATTCCGCGTGTCGATCTTCTTTGCGCTGGCGCTGGTTGCATGCGGCCAGTTCGTCGGCACAGTGATCGGGTGTCTCCAGGGATATATTGGACATTGGTTTGATATTTTTTCGCAGCGCATCATCGAAATCTGGTCGACCATCCCGTTCCTGTACGTCGTGATCATCATGGCGGCGATCTTCCGGCCGTCGTTCTGGTCGCTTATCCTGATCATGGGCATTTTCCAGTGGATCACGATCACGTTCTACATGCGTACAGAAATGTACCGTGAGAAGACCAAAGAATATTGCCTGGCTGCTAAGTCTTATGGTGCCAGCCATGCGCGCATTATCTTCAAGCACCTGCTGCCGAACTGCCTGACGCCGCTCGTGACGTTCACGCCGTTTGCCATCGTGGGCGCGATCGGCGCGTTGACAGGCCTTGATTATCTCGGCTACGGCCTGCCGCCTCCGACGGCCAGTTGGGGTGAAATGATCCAGCAGGCCCTTCGTCCAGAGAATCGCGATGCGATCTGGCTGACGCTTTCGCCGTTCTTTGCTATCGCATTCACGCTCATTCTGGTCACTTTAATCGGCGAAGCTGTTCGAGAAGCCTTCGACCCCAAACAATACGCGAAGTACAAATAACTCGCGAGGAGAGGTTTTATGCTCAAAATCCGCCATTTGTTGACATTCGCGACGCTGCTCGCCCTGTTCGTGGTTCCAGCGTACGCGCAGGACGAAGAGGCTGCTTCGACCGATGAGACGTCGGCCGAGGAAGCCCAGCCCGCCCAGGAAACCTTCCCGCTCAGCCCTGAAATGGCCCCCGAGGACATCGACTGGCAAACGAACTACGACGATCCGCCGATCGGCGATCCGGCTGCTCTCAAGGGCGGCACGTTCTTCACCTACATGGACGACTATCCGCTGACGTTCCGTCTGATGGGGCCGAACTCCAACGACTCGTTTGCCGGTTGGAACCGCTCCTTCACGATGGACTTTGCGCTCGTTGCCCGTCACCCCGAGACGGACAACTACATTCCCTGGCTGGCCACCCATTGGGCCGTCATGGATGACAACCGCACAGTGTACTACAAGCTGGATTCCGACGCGAAGTGGAGCGATGGCGTCCCGGTGACGGCGAAGGATGTGGTCTTCGCCTGGGAGATGTTCAAGAGCCCGTACATCGTCGACCCCTTCTACAATCAGTACGCGAACGACTACTATGAGGAAGTGAAGGCGATCGATGATCATGTCGTGAAGATCGTCGGCCGGCGTCCGAGTTGGCGCCCCCTGGCGGACTACAATCTGTTCGCCATGCCCGCCCACTTCTACACACTCGACGACAATTACGTGAACGATTACAACAACAAGTACCCGATCGTCGTCGGTCCCTACCATATCACGGCCGCGGAGTCGGGCAAGAAGGTCGTCTTCAGCCGCATCAAGGATTGGTGGGGCAAGGACAAGCACTACTGGAAAGGTATGTGGAACGCGGATGAGATCGTCATCAAGGTCATCCCGGTGGAGCGTGCGCTGGATTACTTCCAGAAGGGCGAGCTATCCTTCTACACGGTGACGACGGCTGCGATCTGGGCCGAGAAGCTGGAGAAGGACAACTTCCCGCCATTCGGCGACGGCTGGGTTCACAAGAAGCGTGAGTTCGTCGAGGTTCCCTCGGGCATCTACGGCCTGAACATGAACCTCTCCGTCCCCATCTTCCAGAATAAGCACTTCCGCAAAGCGCTGCAGTATCTCTTCAACTTCGACGAGTTGAATCAGAAGTTGATGTACAACGCCTACTACCGTCAGGTTTCTGCGTTCGAGGGCACGGAGTACGAGAACAAGGACCTGAAGCCTTACGGCTTCGATCCCAAGAAGGCCCGCGAGGAACTGATCAAGGCCGGATATGTAAAGCGCGGCCAGGACGGTATCTTCATCAACAAGGACACGGGACAACGCGCCAGCTTCGAGCTGATTTACGGCTCGAAGTCGATGGAACGCCACATGACGGTCATCAAGGAAGGTTACAAGAAGTTCGGCATCGAAGTGAACCTCAAGGTTCTTTCGCCCGCGACGGCCTTCGAGTACGGCCTGGAGCGCAAGTTCGAGATGATCATGACGGGCCGCACCGCCGGCTTCTATCCGAGCCCGTACCAGTACTTCAGCAGCGAATTCGTCAAGACGACCAACAACAACAACATCTGGGGCTTCGGCAGCCCGGAGACGGATAAGCTGATCGATGTCTACCGCTTCGACATGGACAAGCAGAAGCGCATGGACGCGATGCACAAGCTCGATGAGATTATCCAGGACGAGGCGTTCTACATTCCCTTCTGGGATGCGCCGTATATCCGTTTCATGTACTGGGATAACCTGTGCTTCCCGGAAGGCTACTTCCCGCGCCGCACGGAGCAGTACACCGACTGGGCAGTCTACTGGATCGACCCGGACAAAGAAGCTCGCCTGAAGGAAGCGATGCAGGCGGGAACGAAGCTTCCGTTCGACAGCGTCATCGACGTGGATCCTTACGGATTGCAGGCGCAGTATTCCACGAAGGAATAACGAGGAACCGAATTGGCACTGCTTGAGATCAATGACCTGCAGGTCGCATTCACGACCGAAGCGGGAACGCTGAAGGCCGTCGACGGGGTGACGTTGTCGGTGGATTCGCGCCGCACCTTGGGTGTCGTGGGCGAGTCCGGCTGTGGCAAGAGCGTGACAGCCATGTCGATCCTTCGGCTGATTCCGAATCCGCCGGGAGAAATCGTCGGCGGTCAGATCCTGTGGAAGGGCGACGACATCCTGTCGCTCGAGCAGAGCCAGATGCCGTCCATTCGCGGCAAAGAGATCTCGATGATCTTCCAGGATCCGATGGCTTCTCTGAACCCGGTCTACACGGTGGAGAAGCAGCTCGGCGAAGTGCTGAAGCTGCGTTTCGGCCTGAAGAAAAAAGAAGCTCGCGAGCGCTCGATCAAGATGCTCGAAACGGTTGGCCTGTCCGAACCTGAGAAGCGCGTGACGCAATACCCGCACGAACTCAGCGGCGGTATGAAGCAGCGCATCATGATCGCGATGGCATTGCTTTGCGAACCGGATCTGTTGATCGCCGACGAACCGACGACGGCGCTCGACGTGACGATCCAGGCGCAGATTCTTCACCTGATGAAGGAACTGCAGAAGGAATTCGGCACGGCCATTATCCTGATTACGCACGACATGGCGGTCGTGGCGGAAACCTGCGACGACGTTGTCGTGATGTATGCTGGCCGGGTTGTGGAGTCTGCTCCGGTCGCGGAGTTGTTCGAGGCCAATCGCCATCCCTACACACGCGGTCTGCTGGAGAGCATCCCCGGCACCGGCCACACACGCGATGGCGGACTGCCGACGATCGAAGGCACGGTACCATCATTACTTCGGCCGCCGAAGGGTTGCCGCTTCGCGGAACGTTGCACCCGCTGCAAGGCGTTGCCCGAAGCCGATCAGAAGCGCTGCGTCGAGGAAGACCCGCGGTTGCGCGAGCTTTCCGGGAATCACAGCGTGGCGTGTCACTTCCCGCTTGAAGTCAATGAGCCCGCGGAGGTGGCACAGTGAGCGCGACGGCCCAGAAGAATGGTTCCGATCCGATCCTGAAGGTTCGCGGACTGCAGAAGTTCTACCCGATTCGCGGTGGTGTTTTCGCCACGAAGCAGGCCGAAGTGCGTGCCGTCAATGGCGTCGACTTCGACTTGAAGGAGGGCGAGACGCTCGGCCTTGTCGGGGAGAGCGGCTGCGGAAAGTCGACCCTCGGGCGAACCGTGATGCGGCTGGAAGAACCAACCGGCGGGCACGTGCATTTCGAAGGCCGCGACCTGGCCACTGCCAATCATCGCGAGTTGTTCGAACTGCGCGGCGACCTGCAGATGATCTTCCAGGATCCCTACTCCTCGCTGAACCCGCGCATGACCGTTGGCGAGATCGTGCGCGAGCCGTTACTTGTACACCGCATCGGAAAGAAGGCGGAGCAGATCGCACGCGTCGAGCAGTTGCTTGCGCGCGTCGGTCTCGGCGGCGAGCAGATCAATCGCTATCCCCATGAGTTCTCCGGCGGCCAGCGCCAGCGCGTCGGCATTGCGCGAGCGCTCGCGTTGAACCCCCGCGTGATCATCGCCGACGAGCCCGTCTCGGCTCTCGACGTTTCCGTGCAGGCCCAGGTGATCAACCTGATGGTTGAGTTGCAGAAGGACCTGGGGCTGACCTACGTCTTCATTTCTCACGACCTGTCCGTCGTGGAATACATCAGCGACACGATCGCGATTATGTACCTTGGACGTATTGTCGAGAAGGCGCCGCGCGACATCATCTTCCAGAATCCGCGGCATCCATACACGCGTGCTCTTATCGAGGCCATTCCGAAGCCCGACCCGCGCCGGAAGCGCGAGTTTGTCCCGATCGGCGGCGAAGCTCCCAGTCCCGTCAACCCGCCGCGCGGATGTCCATTCCACCCGCGCTGCCCGTTCATGATCGAGGAATGCAAGGCGGCTCTCCCGCCGCTGGAGAAGGTCCCCGAGAGCGACGCCGAACATCTCGCGGCGTGCATTCGGAAACACGAAATCTGATAACAAATACCGGCCCCAAACGGGGCCGGTTTTCATTTAGAGTTTGTGGTAGAGAGCTACTCGTCACACGGTTCGACGTCGCCCGTGATCTGGAAGTATTCGGCTGTGTCTACATCGAGATTCTGTGAGCGCGGTTCGGGCGCCTGGGCCTTCAATTCACCACCGGGCTCTGGACCATAGACTCCCAAGGCGACGAACAGTGGCTGGCTGCGGCTGACACCGGCCGCGCGGATCGTGCCTTCGAAGAAGGTCGAGTACCCATCGCGCGCCGACATGAAACGCGTCGGATCGTCGGCCACGGCGTTCTCTTCCAGATTGTCGGTGATAGGGTACCAGCCGACGAATTCGTTATCCCCTTCGCGGGCGAGGAAGTACTGGAAGTCGGCGACGTAGCCGGACTTCTGCCAGGGCGATTCACGCCGACGGACGGTGTTGCCGCTGATCATGATGAACGCATCGCAGTTCAGTTCTTCGCCATAGTCCAACGGCGCGTCGGCTGCCACGTAGAGCCAGCCCTCGCGCATGCCAATCCACATGCGCGGACTCTTGGCCGAGCCCACGATGCAGGCGCCAGGATCGAGCTTGCCGTCCATCACGAAGGGCGACCGCGGCGGCGGCGGATCCGCGAAGCGCGAAAACGTCTGCAGGTGCCAGTCGCGGTCAAAATTGTTCGCCCACGTTGCTTCGCCGTTGTGGAATGCGAAGTCGATCTGCTCGGTGCCGAGTTCGATCGTGAAGAGCACTTCCCAGACGTTGTCCTCGACGCGTTCCATCTGCTGATCCGGCGAAACGATATCCGCCCACGCGTTTCGTCCGCGGTGAATGAAGACCTCTTCGGCGTTCTCCAGCGGTGTGCCGGTTGTGCGGAATCGGATCTGAAACTCCTCGCCGCGCATCGGCGGATAGGGATTCACAAACACATTGCCCAACTGCATGCCGACCGGTGCGCGCGGTTCCGGTGTGGGCTCGGGCTTCTTCATCGGGGCCGGAGCAGGAGTCGGCGCGGGAGTTGGTTGCACGACGGCGATGGGCGTTTCCTCCGGCGGGGGAGCGGGTTGCTCCTCGTCGCCACCGCGTCCACGGAACAGAAGGACTGCCGCGACGATCAACACCGCCGCCCACAATGCCAGGCCACCCACTTCGACCCAGGAGCGTGTTCCGCTCTTCTTGCGGCGTTCGGGCAGTTTGCGAAGTGACTCCGCAAGGTCGCGCGCGTTCGGGCGCTGTGCCGGATTGGTTGCGATCAGATCGGAGACATCGCCGCGCAACACATCGTCGGCGATCACGGTTTCCAGGTTGATCGGCTGGGCATTTAAGTCGCCGGCGAGGATCTGGAAGAACAACACGCCCAGCGAATACATGTCCGTCTTTGGGTTGGCCGGGTGGCCGTGTTCGAGCTCCGGCGCGCGATAGAGAGCCGCCTCGCGAAGGGCCTCCGGCGTATCGTCCAGGAACTGATCAATTGCCGAGCCGATATCTGCAATGCCGCCCGATTCCAACTCGCGATCGATGATTGTTCCGAGCCCGAAGTCCGTCAGGAGCACCTGAGGTGGGTGTCCGTTATCGATGGCGATAATATTCATCGGCTTCAGATTGCGATGCAGGATCCCGGCGCCGTGGACGGCCGCCAGCGTCTCAGCGATGCGCGCGATGAGCTCGACGCGCTCTTCGATCGGGATTGCTTCCAGACCGCCGCGTCGTTGGGCCCACTCGCGCAAGTTGCAGCCTTCGTAGTAATCGGTTTCGAGGAAGTATGGCGGCTCGGTCAGGTGCCAGCCGCGCACGCTCAAAACATCGGTTCGATTGCCCAGGCGTTCTTTCAGAAGCCGGAAGAGCTTGGCCTGGCTGCGCAATGCCCGAAGGCGCGTCTGGCCGAAGCAGAATCGGAACACGCGGCGGGCACCCTTCTCGTGGCGCGCCAACCAGGCTTCGTCGAAGCCGCCCGTACCCAGTTCGCGCTCCAGAGTCCAGCCCTCGCGAGCCGGGACCGATTCGCCCGCGGTTGGGCGCCAGCCCGGCAGCGTCTCATTGAACCCGTCGGGCAACTGCTCGGCGTCGGGAGACTCGGGAGCCTCGAGCGGTGCCATGCCTTCCGCGCCGACCTCGTACACGCCGAGCGGCTTCTCGTGATCGGGGAACTGATAGAGCCCGTGATACATCCAGCGCGTTTCGCGACTGACGGCATCCTCGCCGACGGCCGCGGCGCGAGCTTCTTCGAAAGCCTCTTCGCTCAGCAGCGTCTGGTTACGCTCGGCGAGCTTCAGCATGCGAGCCGTGGCGCGTCGTCCTTCCCCCTCGATTTCGCGCAGCCGGCCGGTACGCTCCGCCATGTCGGGCGGATTCTCGCGTACGATCGCTTCGCCCGTGTGAATGCCAACGCGCGCCGACAGCGTCACGTCCATTTCCTCGGACATCGCATCGACGGACTCGTGGTACCGCAGCGCGTAGCGCACGGCATCGATGGGGCGCTCGAACAGGAAGAGGAAGCCGCGCGACTTGTTGATCTCGCGCCCGAGATAGATGCCGATCAGCGCCCGGGCGGTGCGATCGTGATGCTCGAAGATCTCGTTTGCGCGCTCTTCGCCCAGAATCATCATCAGGTCGTCGCGATTGACCAGATCGGTCATCAGCAGCGTGACGCGGGAAACGACCTCGGGCTGTTTGATCTCGGCGGAACTCAACGGCGGCGCTCGGCGACTTGGATTCTCAGGACTGGGCCTTCCTGATTTCGAAGAGAATCATTTTGCAGCGGCCGGTCCACAAGGACAAGTGGGAGATTTAGTGGCGAAGGGCGAGTGATGAGTGGCGAGCGGGTGGGCCGCCAGGGAGATAGCTGCCTGGCTCAGCCCTCCGCCGGCACGAGATCCACCACGATGATCTCCGGGGGGCAGAGGAATCGCAGGGGGAAGAAGGACCCCTGTCCGTGGCTGGTCAGGGTCAACATGTCGCCCCAGCGGCCGGGGCCTTCGGCGGCGATGGGTCCGGCTGCGGTGCTGCTGACCGTGGTGCCGAACAGGGGCAAGCGTACCTGGCCGCCGTGAGTGTGGCCGGCAAGAGCCACCACGCAGCCAAGCGCCGCGGCATCCGCGTAGCCCTCCGGGGCATGCACCAGACCGATCCGGGGCCTGGGCAATTGAGCCAGCGCATCGCGATCGGTCCCGGTCATCGGGATGTAAGGGGACTCGACGCCGATCAGGGTCAGTGCCGCCGCGCCACGCCGGAGAACGACGGCCTGGTTGCTCAGAAGCTTCATGCCGCATTGTTCTGCAAGACGGGCGATGCGTTGTGGAGCTTTCCAGAAGTCGTGATTGCCGCGAACGTAGTAAACCCCATCGGGGGCGCCCAGGCGGCTCATGATCCCCGGGATACGTGGAATCTGGGGATGCTTCGAGATGAAGTCCCCGCCGTACAGCAGCAGATCCGGCTTCCAAGCATGGGCTTCATCGATCACGCCGTCGTACCATTGCGGCGTAAGCGTCTTGTGGATGTGCATGTCGGTCAGGTGGACAATGCGATAGCCATCGAACTCCGGCGGAAGATCGCGGACCTCGACGACGCGGCGATGAATCCGCAAATCGCCGACGCAGTTCACGGGTTGAAGCATCCAGAGAAACGGTTTCCAGTGCGGACGCAGGCCGGTCCAGTCGATTGCCGACGGCACCGGAAGACGGGGACGCTCGAATCGCGAGCCACGCGCGTATTGGCGCTTGAACAGACTGACGCGAGTGTACCGCAGCACGAGGCCAATCCCGGCCGCCAGGCCGACCAGCCAGACCCAGCGTTCGGCACCGGCCGGTGTGCTCAACACCATGCGACAGCCGCCCACCAGCCCCGCGAGACAGCCGAGCGGCAGGGTTGCCAATGCGACGACTTTCTTCGTGACGGACTCGTGCATTCTCGACAGCATGCGGTTGTAGAACCAAACGAATGTCCCACACGCCGCGACGGCGATCAGCAAGCCGACGATGCAGATTCCAAGGATGTTCGCCAGGACACTCATCGTTCCGCCAGTAAGCGGATGTAGCGGGTCGACGGAAAGCGAAAAGCTCCATTCCGGGATTCGACGCTGACCCCGATGAAACACTTCATCGGGCAAAATCCGCTCGCGTTTTCGTCCCGCGGTGCCACTAGAATGCAAACCATGATGCGAATCGTATTCTTCTCACTGCTTTGCGTCGCAACGTTGCTGGCGGGGTGCGCGCGCGGGCCCGAAGCTCGGCCCATGGGGCCGGGTGCGGGGCTGGTACCATTCGCTGGGGGAGAGGCTCATCAGATCTCCTCGCACGCGCCCATGGGCGAGACGGCAGGATGGCTGCCGATCGACTGGCCGACGGAGTTGGCAACGATCGAAGGCCCCGGCGTGATCACTCGCATGTGGTTTCAGTTCACGCCGATCGAGCCTACCAGTGTACCGCGCGACATTCTGTTGCGCATCTACTGGGACGGCGAGGAAGAGCCCTCCGTCGAGGTTCCGGTGGGCGACTTCTTCGGCTCGCCCTTCCAGTTCAACATGGACGCCGACGGCAATCTGTTCTCGTCGACAAACAATGCCTACTCCTGCAACTGGCCGATGCCATTCGAGCGCTCTGCTCGCATTGAGCTCTGGAACCAGGGCTTCCGCGCGGTTGCACTCGGGTATGAGATCGATTACCTGGCCGACGTGGAATTGCCGTCCGATGTCGCGACCTTCCATTCACAGTGGCGGCGGGAGAATCCCGTGCCGCAGGGCGAGAACTTCGTGGCACTCCAGGCGGAAGGCCGCGGACTCTTCGCGGGCGCGATGCTCGTCGCCCAAGGGCTCTGGCGTCAGCGCGACACGTTTCTTCGTGCGCCGGTCGCACTCTCAATCGATGGCGAGCGCTCGCTCTTCAGCGTCGCCACCCCGTCGTACTTCAACATGGGCTGGTTCAACGGTGGAACCACGCCGGTTCTGCCAAATGCGTCGTTGATCGAAGCCGATTGGGATGCTTCGCGGTTCATCGCGTCTCGTCTGCATCTATCAGACCCAGTTCCATTCGGGCGCTCCCTCGGAATGACGTTCGGTCATGGCGTGGCGTACAACTCGCAGGCGGTGGACTATGCGGTGACGACGTTCTGGTACCAGCAGGAGCCCCACGCGCCGTTTCCGCCAATGCCGGCCGTGGACGAGCGTCTGGCGAGCGAGCCGGCCGCGCTCTACACGATCTCCGGTGCGATTGAAGCCGAAGACTTCATGCCCGGCGCGCTTTGGGAGACGCAGAACTACGACCCGCAGGTCTCTCGATTCCAGGCGATGCTCGGAAAGCCGCTGGAGACGCTCTTTCCGCAGGGCGTGACGGTCCAGGTGGATGCGCTGGTGGATGGCGAGTATCAACTCGGCGCGTCGTTCATCAAGTGCGCGTCCGGCGGGAAGTTTGCCCTAGAAATCGACGGCCAGCGAATCGGCGAGCCCTACAACACCTACGACGAGATGCCTCTGACCGGTCCGCTGGATTGCGTGAATCCGGCGTCCGGCCCGGTGATCTTCGGCTCGGCATTCCTTCGCCGAGGGCGGCATGACCTGACCATTGTTCCGATTCTCGAGGACTTCGACTCGACGACCAGTTGGATCAAGCACGGCGACATTTACGACGAGATCGTGATGCCGCGCGTGCTGGTGTTGGACTGTGTGATCTTCCGCGGGCCGGATCCGGGGATGATTGCGGAGGCCGAGCTGCTTCCGATCGCGGAACTGACCGGCGGCGTGACCGAGAACCAGTACTCGCCGATCTGGAGCAACGACTACCAGGTCTTCTGGCACGACACGGAAGACGGCAATGTGCTGGAGTTCGAGGTCGATATCCCGCAGACGTGGGTCTACGATCTGGCCGGGCAGTTCACCCGCGCGAAGGATTACGGAATCGTGCAGGTGGAGATCGACGGCGTCCCCGTCGGGCGGCCGATCGACCTCTACACCGCGAAACCCTACCACACGACTGGGCCCCTGACGATTGGGAACGTGCCGATCACCTACGGCAACCATCGGATCGGGTTGCGTATCGTGGGCAAGAACCCGGCCGCCGAGGACACGTGGGCGGGAGTGGACTACTTCCTGTTCCATCCGACGACGCGGTATTACTATCACCGGGGGCAGTAAGGCGCGCTGCTCGGGCCTTCTTGGCCCCCTTCGGGGACCGGGCCGTTGACGATGCTTACCCCGGGCTCCCCTTCGGTCGCCCGGGGCCATTCAACTGATCCTCCTTCGGAGGAAGGGGAGATCTGAGTAGCTGTTTGCGGGGCGTCAGGCGCTTCGACGTTGATCCTCTTCCGGAGGATTCCTTCTGATCCGCCGTTCGTGAAGAACGAATCGCTTGGCCCCGGCTGCGTCGGGAAGTCGATCTCGCCCTTCCTTTAGTGACCCTGTGACGTTCGAGCAAGGCTTCGGTCGCCCGGGGCCATTCAACTGATCCTCCTCCGGAGGAAGGGGAGATCTGAGTAGCTGTCTGCGGGGCGTCAGGCGTTCCGACGTTGATCCCCTTCCGTAGGATTCCTTCTGACCCGCCGTTCGTGAAGAACGAATCGCTTGGCCCCGGCTGCGTCCGAAAGTCGATCTCGCCCCTCTTCCAGTGACCCTGTGACGTTCGAGCAAGGCTTCGGTCGCGCGGTACCCGAAGGGTGCCAAGTTGAATGGCCCTGAGCGACCGGAGGAGCTCAGGGTCAGTGATTGAAAGTAGACTCGTCCCCGAAGGGGGCGAAGGAGTTCCCCCATCCCACCTGTCGCACCATGCGATGACACACCCGGGGCAGGCTGGCGCTTCCGGTGTGTCTCCTTGAAACACCACGGGGGCCGATGCCCCCTGTGGCGCATATGTAACCCAAGAAATTTCAGCCGTTAATCATCTGGGTCGGATGGTGGCATTCGGATTGCACATCTCTGCGCCCGGAAAACAAACCTACCCTGACTCATAGAAGGAGAGTCGAAACATGAACCTCAGACCATTGCATGACCGTGTTGTGATCGAGCGTCTCGATGAAGAAGAGACGAAGACATCGGGCGGGATCATCATCCCGGACACTGCGAAGGAAAAGCCCCAGCGGGGCAAGGTCGTCGCCGTTGGCGAGGGCACCTATAACGACAAGGGAGAGCGCAACAAGCTCGACGTCAAGGTCGGCGACAGCGTGCTCTTCGGCAAGTATTCCGGCAACGATGTGAAGATCGATGGCAAGGAATACCTGATCATGCGCGAGAACGAGATCCTGGCCGTCGTCGGCTAAAAGATCCCCCGCGTACGCACCAAATCTTTAGGATACACACGCAAAGTTTCGGATTGATCCAAGGAGGATGATTCCATGGCGAAGCAAATGACTTACGGCCAGGACGCGCGCTCAGCGATTCTGCGCGGCGTTGATAAGCTGGCCGATGCTGTCAAGGTTACCCTCGGCCCGAAGGGCCGCAACGTGGTGCTGGAGAAGAAGTTCGGCTCCCCCACGATTACGAAGGACGGCGTGACCGTCGCGAAGGAAATTGAACTTCCGGACGCGATGGAAAACATGGGCGCCCAGATGGTTCGCGAAGTCGCCAGCAAGACCAGCGACGTGGCCGGCGACGGCACCACGACTGCGACGATCCTGGCCCAGGCCATCTACCGCGAAGGCCTCAAGCTGGTGTCCGCCGGCAACAACCCGATGGCCATCAAGCGCGGCATCGACAAGGCCGTCGAGATGATCGTTGGCGAGTTGAACAAGCTCTCCGTCGACACCCGCGACCACAGCAAGATCGCCCAGGTGGCCACCATTTCGGCCAACGGCGACAAGGAAATTGGCGAGCAGATTGCCGACGCGATGGATCGCGTTGGTAAGGACGGCGTCATCACGGTTGAAGAAGCCAAGGGCATCGAGACCGAGCTGGAGCTGGTCGAAGGCATGCAGTTCGACAAGGGCTACCTGTCCCCGTACTTCGTGACCGACACCGAGAAGATGGTCGCCGATCTGAAGGACGTCCTGATCCTGATCCACGACAAGAAGGTCTCCAACATGCGCGACCTGCTTCCGCTGCTGGAGAAGGTCGCCCAGAGCGGCAAGCCGCTGCTGATCATCGCCGAGGACGTCGAGGGCGAAGCCCTTGCGACCCTCGTCGTGAACAAGCTGCGTGGCGTTCTGAACATCTGCGCCGTCAAGGCACCGGGCTTCGGCGATCGCCGCAAGGCCATGCTGGAAGACATCGCGATCCTGACCGGCGGCACCGTCATCAGCGAAGAGACCGGCCGCAAGCTGGACAGCGCGACCCTCGAAGACCTGGGCTCTGCCAAGAGCATCCAGATCACGAAGGAAGAGACGGTCATCATCGAGGGTGGTGGCGACAGCGCCTCCATCGAAGGCCGCAAGAAGCTGATCGCTCGTCAGATCGAAGAATCCTCGAGCGACTACGACCGCGAGAAGCTGCAGGAGCGTCTCGCGAAGCTGGCCGGCGGCGTGGCCGTCATCAAGGTCGGCGCTGCGACTGAAGTCGCCATGAAGGAAAAGAAGGCCCGCGTCGAGGACGCGCTGCACGCGACCCGCGCAGCCGTCGAAGAAGGCATCGTGGCTGGTGGTGGCGTTGCGCTGCTGCGCGCCGGTGCCACGGCTGCCAAGGCCATCGAGAAGCTGCCGGCGGACGAGCTGGCAGGCGGCCGCGTGGTCCTGAAGGCCACCGAAGCTCCCTCCCGCTTCATCGCGAGCAACGCCGGCCTCGAGGGCAGCGTGATCGTCGAGAAGATCAAGGAGCTGAAGGGCAACAACGGCTTCGACGCCGCGACGGGCGAGTTCGTCGACCTGCTCGAGGCGGGCGTCATCGACCCGAAGAAGGTCACCCGCTCCGCGCTGCAGAACGCCGCTTCGATCTCCGGTCTGCTGATCACGACCGAGTGCCTCGTGACCGAGGTTAAGGAAGAGTCCGAGGGCGGCCACGCCCACGCGCACCCGGAAATGGGTGGCATGGGCGGCATGGGCGGAATGTACTAAGCCGCTCAGCGCACAACGTACAAAGACACTAACAAGCCCCCGGGTCCTCGCGATCCGGGGGCTTTTCTTCATATCTGCAGACTTATCTTAAACTGCTTGCCCCTATGCGACATGAGGGCCTACGACTCAGATAGAGTGAAATTCCCAGATCGTTAAGAACGAATGGAGCGCCGGGATTGCACCTGGCCCAGGCGTGGCATGCTCATTCTGGCAGAAAACCGAATGTTCATTCCTCTTTGAAGCGCTCTAAAAACAGTTGGCAATGGAGCGATCGCCCTCTAGGCTATGAGTAGTAGGAAAGGAGACGCACAGGACATGCATGGGGAGGATTTGCTGGCTCAGGTGGATAGCAACCGTGTGCTGAACGCGCTCGCGGACGGAGTCTATGTGACTGACCGCGACCGGCGCATCATCTTCTGGAGCAAGGGCGCCGAGCGTATTACTGGCTGGACCCCCGAGGAAGTCGTGGGCCGCGCGTGCCACGAGAACATCCTGGTTCACAAGGACAAGGACGATCACTGCCTTTGCGGACAGGAGTTCTGTCCGTTGTATCGCGCCATGGAATCCGGCTGCTTCAGCGACGTTCCCATCATCCTTTTTGCGCGGACGAAAGCCGGCTACCGCATTCCTCTGCAAGTCACTGTCGCACCCATCCATGACGACGCCGGAGAGGTCATCGGCGGCGTTGAGGTCTTCCGCGAGGCGGGGACTTTCCTGCGCGATCTGCAACAGGCTCGCCTGATTCAAGACAACGCCATGCGGTCGCAACTGCCGGTGGACGAGCGCGTCCGCTTTCTGATTCACCATGTTCCAATGGAATACGTCGGCGGCGATTTTTATCGGATCGAGCAGATCGACGAAGATCGCTACGGGATGATCCTTGCCGATGTGATGGGCCACGGCGTGGCGGCTTCGCTTTACACGATGCACCTGCGTGCTTTGTGGGAACAGCATCGCGACTTGATGCCCGACCCGCGGACGTTCTTCCAGCGGCTGAACTTTGGACTCAAGGAGCTGGTGGGTGAGGATCACTATTTCGCGACGGCCTTCTATGGCGTCCTGAACGTGGCGACCGGCGAACTGAAGTATGTCGGCGCAGGCCACCCGGCTCCCTTCCTATGGCGCGCGGCGGAAGATGGACACATCGAGCCATTACGTACTGACGGTTTGCCGATCGGTCTGTTGCGCGAGTTCCAGTATGAGAACCACGAGATGCAGTTGGAGCACGGGGATTCGTTGCTGCTGTACAGCGATGGCGCTGCCGAAGTTTCCAATCGCGACGGCGTTCCGTTGGGCGAGGATGGCTTGATGGAGATCGCGCGTTGGATGAATCTCAAGCCGCGTAGCGACGCGCTGGAGAAGCTGGAAGCCGAGTTGCTGCACTACTCGAATTTCGTTCGCTTGCCGGACGATCTGACGCTGATGCTTGTCCACTGGAACGGAAGCGCCGCCGAGTAGCGACTCCGTCCCCTTTTATCCCGCCATCAAGTTCTTTACCCAGTCGGCGTTTGCGTCGCGCTCGATCGCATCTTCCATTGGGTCATCCAGTTCCCACAGGAAGTCGAGTCCGGTGCGTTGCTCGATCTCGTCGATTGTTGTGACATGATCGCTCAGTGGGCTGTTGCGCGGGGTCTCCTGATCGAAGAAGAACGCTGCTCCCTGCTGCGGCATGCCTTTGTCGTTCGCGACGCAGACGATCTTCCAGTAGCCGCTGGGGACGCGGTGGGGTTCGTCCGCACCAGGCATGCTGGGCATTTCGCGCTCAAACACGGGGCCGGTCATGATGTAGACGGTGTTGCTCAGGGCGAGATCGCGCACATAACCTTCGAGCTCAACCCACACGCCTTGGTTCAGATCGCTGCGCTGCGGGGTGATGTTCGAGAGGTAGTTCGTCTCCTCCCAGTAGGGCGTGCCCTTGAAGGCGGCCAGCGGCGCCTGGTGGCCGCGATCGGTATGTAACTCCGCAAATGCACCACGATAGTCGTCCGGTTCCAATGTCTCGTCCGGATCCAGCCAGGGATCCGGCTTCCAGTTTCGTTGCGTCTTGACATTGCCATAGACAGTTGCTCGGTCGAGCCGATACGCGACCCAGTCGGCGAACTTCGTATCGTCGTTGGTCGACATCGCGTAGATGTCGCGGATGATCAGATCGTTCGTCGCCGGGGTGCCGGCGGGGTAGCCGTGGAAGAAGTGCTTGCAGTGAATCTCCGGGCGGGCGGGGGCAATTTCGCGAACGATGGTCTCGCCGGAGGAAACGACCGTGTCCGTCGTGGCGCGAACCGCCGGCGACCAGGGCGTATCGGCGAAGTAGCCCGTGCCGGAGAAGATCGCGATAGTGAGGAAGATGGTTAGGGCGACCGTGCGCTTGATTCTCCGACGCAGGTTTCGTCGTCTGGCCATGGTGAGACCTCCGGATGATGGTACTGGTACTTATGCGCGCGGAATTCCAACAGCGGCAACAAGAGAGTGGTCCGGATCCATTCAGCAGGAATTCCTGCTGTCGGACATTTCGGTTGCACGGGGGCTATGCCCCGCGCGTTTTTAATGGTGCCACTCAGCGACGAAATTAGGAATCCGGATCCTCATAGATGAAGCGAGAGTTTCTCACCCTCTGGTCAAGTTTGCTCTTTGTCCTCCTCCTGGCGGTCAGTGCATCTGCGCAGGAAGTCGTTCATGCGCCGACATTGCTGGATCATCCGGCATACGGCTTTGCAGATCGTTCGACGAGTTTCACGGCGCAGGGCGCCTTCAGCAGTCTCGGCCATGAACTTGAGTATCGATTCGATTGGGGGGACGGCAGCGAGTACTCCAACTGGACCGGCGCGGACAAGACGCACAAGTACAAGGCTGTGACGGTTCCGCTCTTCTCGTCGATCAAACTGACCGAGTACGACGTCCGTACGCAGGCGCGTTGCATCCAGCATACCGACATCGTCTCCGGCTGGGTTGATTCGGTCATCACGATTGAATCGAATCGATGCGACACCGAAGATGAGATGCCCGAGGAGTGCAACGACGTCGATTTGCCGACTCTTCGACAAGTCTGCGTCGGCGATATTCATCGCCTGATTAACGAGGGGCGTGCCAACGAGGGCATTACGTCAGACGACGAGTACATCTACACGTCGCGAGGGTTCAGTGAAATCCTCGACCAGCAGGAACTCGTGATCTCCAAGATTTGGCCAGATGATTCGGATGCCTGGGTTGCTATCGATGATGTCACAATCGACTACGACAGCGATCTGAAACACATCGGAGATATTGGTGTCAGCGATGACTATGTTTATGCACCCGTAACGGATTTTGTTGTTGGTTTGTTCCGCACAGACCGAAGCGTCAAGCGCGCCCGTGCCGGTGCGACGATACTCAATATCGCGAACTTCGATAAGCGGACGCTTGAGTTCAAAGGGTTCGTCGACTTCTCTGACAAGATCGACGTCGGCGACGACGGCGACATTGCCGGCGTCGATGTCACCGACAATACGACAATCTGGATGGTTGAATATCAGCCGGATGAGGACAGTCCCGACCCGCGCATCTTCACCTATGATGTCGACAAGCCGTTCGAGACACTGACGTCATATCCGATCAAGACCTACGACGCGAACGGCATCCTTCTGCATGGTGCGTACGCGTATGTTGCCAGCGGGCGCGACAAGTTGCTGGAGGTCGACGGGGCTGTCGGTTCGATCGACGTCTACGATGCAGATGCGCTGAGCACCGATACGATGAATGTGCCGGCGGCGACATACAGCTTCTGCACGCCCGAGATTCACGCCGAGGGAATCGCGATGCATCGTGGCGAGCTTTGGCACGCGCAAGTTCAGGAATTGCACCAGATCGAGCGCCCTGAGATGTCTCCGGACATTACTGGAATCATTCTCAGGCTGCTCGGAGTCGAGCCTGTTGAAGGTGCGGATCCGAATGCGGATGGCGAGCTTGACGCGGCGGATGTTCTCTTCGAGATTCTGACGCTGTAGCAGACCTATTCAGGAAACACAGGCGATTTGTACTCGACGCTTTCGAGCACCAGGCCCCACGGGTCTGCGGGCGCGACGCGCGGCGGGAGAGTGCCCGCTTCGACGTGCGTGGCCAGATCTTCGACGCTGAGTTGACCAGCGCCGACGCGTACGATGCCTCCAACCAGGTACCGCACCATTTTGTGCAGAAACGAGCGGCACGAGAACCAGATCTCAAAACACTGGTCATCCATTCCGTGCGCGGCGGCAGCCGACCACGGAAGGACATCGATGCGCTTCAGATCGAGCACGGTACGTTTGGCTTGGCATTGTGAGGAGCGCCATTCACGGAAGTCGTGCTTGCCGCGCAGAACGTCCGCCGCGGCCCTCATGAGTTCAATGTCGAGGTGGGCCTTCACGCGTCCCATGCGATTGCGCATCAAGGGCGGAACGGGTTGGCCCGCGCACAGGAAGTAATGATACGTGCGCAGGCGCGCGTCGCGGCGCGGATCGAATCCCTCGGGGGCTTCGATGGCCTTTCGTACGCGAATCGAAAGGGGAAGATGCCAGTTTAGCGCGCTGATTGGATTGCCGCATGCAACACGTTCCGGCAGGTTGATGGTGATGACCTGGCCGCGGGCATGCACGCCGGAATCGGTACGGCCGGACGCGCGAAACTTCGGATCCTCCACGCCGAGCGCCATCGCGGCGCTCTCCACCTCCCCTTGAATCGAGCGCCCATTCTTCTGTCGCTGCAGGCCGGCGAAATCCGTCCCGTCGTACTCGATGATCAAGGCGAGGCGAACGGTCGCACTCATTGCGCGTTCATCCAATCGCGCAAGGCATGATCGATCGCAAGGCAACCGCGCAGCATCGTTTCGAGCTCGGACAGCGGCAGCATGTTCGGTCCATCGCTCAGGGCCTTTTCCGGGTTGTCATGCACTTCGACGAAGAGCGCATTGATGCCGGTCGCACACGCGGCGCGCGCGAGCAGAGGAACGAATTCGCGCTTTCCGCCGGTCGCGTTGCCGAGTCCACCAGGCTGTTGGACGCTGTGGGTTGCATCGAAACAGACAGGAAGCCGCGTCAGGTGCTGCATGGTTGCAAGGGCGCGAAAATCCGAGACAAGATTGTGGTAACCGAAGCTCGCACCGCGCTCCGTAATCAGGATATCTTCGCATCCGATGCGCTGCAATTTCTGGACAACATTGACGATGTCTTCCGGCGCAAGGAACTGGCCTTTCTTCACGGCGACGGGCTTGCCGGCTCGACCGACGGCTTGCACGAAGTCCGTTTGGCGGCAAAGGAACGCAGGCACCTGTAGGCAGTCGCACACTTCGCCGGCGGGCTGCGCTTCCTCCTCCTTGTGGACGTCGGTCAGGACGGGAAGCCCCGTGGCCTGCTTGATCTCATCGAGAATCTCCAAGCCATCTTCCAGGCCTGGCCCGCGATAGGATTCCACGGAGCTGCGGTTGGCCTTGTCGTAGGACGCCTTGAAGACAAATGGGACACCGAGCTTCGTCGTGATCTTCGCGACTTCCGCGGCCATCATCATCGCATGGTCGCGGCTTTCGATCACGCACGGTCCGGCGATCAGGACGAGCGGACTGGCACCGCCGACGGCGACGTTTCCGATCTTGAATTCGCGACAAGTCGTCAGTTGAGTCGGTTGGCTGAACGATGTCATGGTGTCTTCCTCGATTCGGTCGATTGCTCGGCGGTTGTGTTTTCACGCAGGCGCAGCCGCAACTCCGCGGCGCGGCTTTCCAATTCCTCGGTCCACGGCGCCCCGCGGTAGCGCGCGTGATAGTATTGCTGTGTGAGAGGAAGGAAATCTTGGAGCGGCGCATGGCCGGCTGCAACGGTTTGTGCGTACGCCAGAGGCGTTTGTCCCGGCGACCGCGGGAAGTGCTTTTGCAGATCGGCGATCAGATCCAGATACGCGCGGATGACGACACTGGGTTCGCGCGCGACCTCTTCCTTTGGGGCCTTCTTTGTTGTGCGACGCTTGCGCCGAGTCAGGCTCCAGATCAGGAACGCGCCGACGCCCATCGCCGCGAGCAACAGCAAGGCACCGAGCCATTGGCGGCCATTCATACGGCGATTGTGCCCCTCGCCGCGCCACCATTGTGCCATGTCATTCACACTGCGATCCGTCAGGCGCTCGGTCCACCGCATTGCGTGCAGCAGAGCGATGAATCCGGAGCGCTGATCGTGCGCGCTGTAGTCGACAACCATCTGGTACCACTTAAGTTTCAAGGCATCCAAGATGCTCGAGAAGCGATGGTAGAAGGAGCGCCCAATGCGGTTGGAGCCAATGCCCTGCGCCGGTGTGGGATCGAACGTCACCCAGACGGGCCCATTGTCGACGCGCGCTTCAACCCAGGAGTGTGCGTGTTCCTGGCGGACGACGAAGTACCCGCCGGTTCGCGACCACTCATCGGTCAGGTATCCATTTACAATGCGCGCCGGAACGCCGACCGAACGCAACATCATCGTCATGGCAGTCGCGAAGTACTCGCAGTGTCCACTGCGGGCCACGCGGAGGAAGTAGCTGAGGTGATTCGGTTGATTCGAGTAGTCGTTATCGAGCGAGTACCCGTACTCGGTGCGGAAGCGCCGTTCGATCTCGCGCGCCATATCGATCTTCGAATTCATGCCCTCCGTCCATTCACGAGCCGTCTCGGTGATGACTCGCATGTCGGCGGTGGTGGGCATCTGCAGGTTGTTCTCGTCTGCAATGTCCTCGCGCGAGCCAACAAACGTCTCGCCGGCAAACTCGCGCACGGCGGTCGGCAATCGCTGAATCACATCCCTGGAGGCCTGCAGGAAGATTGGCAGATTACTGTCGCCCTCTTGCCGAGGCGGGCTGCGATCAAAACCCGAAGCGAGCCGCATGCTTGACTGCAGGCGCCCTTCGACGACGTAAGAGATCGGAACTTGCCGATTGGACGCCATCTTCAAACTGCGTCCTTTTCGGTCGACCTCCATCTCCCTGCCGCTCTCCAACTCGACCAATTGCGGTTGATTCAGCGTGAATATGTAGTTCGAGCGATCCGGCTCCACCGTTATGCGCACTTCGAACAGATCGCCGTAGAGGTTTGCCACATCGGGATCCATCAGCACGAAGTTCGAGCGCGAATCCCGGTAGATTGCATCCTTGACCACATCGGATTTCACCCACTTTACGCCGGTGAACTCATCGAGCGACGTTCCGCGAATGCGAAGGTACTCGGGGCGGGCCTCGACGAATCGCGCCGTTGGTTCTGCGCGCATAATGATCGTGGGATCGGTCTGGATCTGGCCGACGCCGCCGAATTCGACGTTCTCTGCGAAGCCGCTCTTGCGGACTGTCAATGGCGATGTCCCAAGGCCCGGGATGAAGTTCTGCTGTCGCGCGCGTGGAACGATCCAGAAGATCACCGCCCCGACAATGAAGACGATCAGAGACGTTCCCGCCCATCGCAGCACCTGGCGGCGGTTCAGGAATGCCAGCGAGGCGACCGAGGACAGGGCGCGCCGATCGGAAGCGGTCAGACGGAATGGGGAATCCGGCTTGGGGCGGCGGCGCGAAGATCGCTGGTGCGCAAACGTCATCTCGGCATCGCGCTTGATCGTGAACGTAATCATGGTCCCGATCATGATGAACAGATAAACAAGCAGCATCGGCGCGAAGCCGATCGATGTCGTGGCGACAGACGCCGCCAACACCTGGAAGAACGTCAGGCCGTAGAGCTGCAGATAGTCGCGGTTCTTTTCCGCGGTCAGCATCTTGTTGATTTCGAGATACAAGAGCAGATACGTGACGGCGTACATGCGCTCGTTGACGACGAACATCACGTAGGCCGTCGCCACGATGGCCAGAAAGCTGAAAATCCCCCACACTATCCCGGACAGCCGAAAGCCGATCCGATGGCGGAAGATCGCGAGGACATAGAAGGCGACGAAGATGACGATGGCAGGCCAATGCAATTGGCCGGTCAGCGCGAGCGTCAGAAACGCCCACATGACCGCCAACATCGTCAGGACTCGAAATGCCTTCGTGAATGCCATTGTCTCGCCGTCCGGTGCCTTCGAGAGGTTATACGCTCTCGATGGACAGGTCCTTTCCTGCAGGCTGCCCGATCTTTGCGTCTTCGAGCGCCTGGAGTTCTTCTTCGAAATCCTGCGTCCGCAGCTCGATCGCGTCGCCCGCGGCCTCCTGGCCTACGCGATAGAGGACGGCGAACTGAACGCTGTCGGCTTCGGGCACGTGCGCGTGGGGCGGGGCTGCATCGAGCGGCTCGGGCTGCAGCAGGGCGAGTGCGCGTCGGCAGCGCAGCAGGTGTTGCGGGCCCTGACCGAACGCCACCTTGCCCGTCGCCGTCAGTAATTCCACCTGGTGGCCGCGCTCGATCAAGTAGCCGAGCAGCGAACTCGTCACAATGATCGCGCGTTCCAGCTCCTCAAGATCCTCCGGGCGCGCGTTCCGCGGCAGGCGATTGTCGAACAGCACGCTCGCCTTGCGCTTCTCTTCGCTTTCGTACTCGCGCACCATCACGCGGCCCTGGCGGGCGGTGACTTTCCAGTGAATGTCTCGCGCCGAATCGCCCGGAGCGATTTCGCGAATGCCGTACAACCCCGTGCCGCGGCCTTTCTGGTGACTCTCGTAATCACCCAAGTCGACGCGGGCGGCGCGCATGAAGCCCTCCATTCGAATCTCCGCAGGCAAGACCAGGACTTCGTGGGGCTCGTCGTAGGTGACAACGCGCTCAATCAGGCCGAATGGAAAGCGCGTCGCGACTGTGACGTTGATGAACTTGAACAATCCGCGGCGCGGGAAGACGCATTCGTAATCCTCGATTTGGCGCGAGCGGGCTGGAATACGCGCAAAGAAGGCGGCGCCGATGGGCACGTTGCCTTCCAGGCGATCCGTCACGCGAAGCGAGAAACTCGTGAGGAAGCGTTTGCGATTAGCCAGGCGGATTTGAATGCGGACGTTCCGGCGGGCCGCCACGATCCGCGGCGCCATTCGTGTGACGCCGATCTTGGAGCGGCTGGCCGTGGCCATCACCGCCGACAGCATCCAGAACGAGCACATCATCGCGAAGACGAGGAAGAGCAATTGGGCGGCGGTGTTCATTGCCGCCAGGCCGATCATCAGCGTCACGATGATGAAGACGAGGCCCTCGGCGGGGAAGCGGTACGAGTGGCGGGTATGCAACAGCGTCTGGAAGCGCTGGCGCATGGCGCGCCCCAACGCCCGCATCGGATGCCGGGAAAGCTTCGCGATCTTGGCCACTCGTGGGCTCCGTCGAAAGATAGCGCCGGCCCGTCGCCGGCGGGTCCCACCCCTGTGCAACCCTCGGGCCAATGTCCGTCAAGAGGCGGGGAACCGTCAATGCGGGTGTGGCGCCGAGAGCCCAAACCCTTGACGTTCCCGCGCTCTCGCCCTCGTGATGGCCCCATTCTGTCGGAGGCATTATCCCATGAGGTTGGTTATTCAGCGGGTTTCGGAGGCGAGTGTTACGATTGGGGGCGAGGTGAAGGGACGGATCGGGCAGGGCGTCGTCGTGCTGGTCGGCCTCGGTGCCGAGGATCACGAAGGGATGTTGCCGAAAGTCATCGACAAGATGGTGGGGCTGCGGATCTTCGCCGATGAGAACGGCAACACGAACCTCTCGCTGTCGGACGTGAAGGGCGGCATTCTGCTGATTTCGCAGTTTACGCTCTATGCGGACATTCGAAAGGGACGCCGCCCGTCCTTCACCGATGCGCTGGCGCCCGGGGCGGCCGAGGCGCTCTACGACAAGTTCGTCGACGCCGTTCGGGCGCGCTACTCCGACGGTCCGATCGAAACGGGCGAGTTCGGCGCCATGATGGATGTGGCGCTTGTGAACGAGGGCCCGGTGACTATCTGGCTCGATTCCCGCTACCTGAATATATCCTGATTCCGAACAAATTGGGGACGGAGTTTCAATCCAACCAAGGAGAGTGAGTGAATCATGGCTAAGAAGTCAGCAAAGAAGGCTGCAAAGAAGTCTACTCGCAAGAGTGCCGCACGCAAACGTACAGCGCGCAAGCCGCGTACGCCGCGCGTTGCCGTTCTGATCGAGAATATTTTCGAGGATATGGAAGCGCTGTATCCGATCTATCGCCTGCGCGAAGCGGGTGTGCGCGTCGATGTGGTGGGGCCGAAGAAGAACACGGTCTACACCAGCAAGCACGGCTATCCGCTGAAGGCGGACACAGCGCCGACGTCGCTAAAGGCCGCAAACTACGACGGCGTGATCGTGCCCGGCGGGTATGCTCCGGACAAGGTACGCCGCAACGCCAAAATGGTGAAGTTCGTCAGCGACATGAACAAGGCCGGCAAGCTGATGGCGGCAATCTGTCACGGTGGCTGGGTTTTTTGTGAAGCCGATGTCATGCGCGGCAAGACCTTTACCAGCGTCGGCGCGATCAAGACCGACTGTGTGAATGCTGGCGGGAAGTTCGTAAATCGCGAAGTCGTCGTGTATGAGAACCTTGTGACCTCGCGCGTCCCGGACGATCTTCCGGCCTTCATGCGCGAGATTCTGAAGAAGCTGGGCGTCTCGTAGAGCGACCGGGCGACGGCCCCCGTCGTTCTCTGTCAGCGGGCACATTGCCTCTTGCCAATGTGCCCGCGGGGCTGCTCCCCTTTCGCATCTTAATTCGGATTGGGTCAGTTCTTGTCGCCAGAGAAACCTAATCGCTTTGCCCAGGAGTTAGAGCTGCTTCATTCGCGTATTGAAGCGCTGAAGGCAGATAATGCCAAGTTGCGCCAGCAGGCCGAACAGGCCGCCGCCCAACTGAACAACGGTAACAGCCACCAGGACATGAAGCACCTGCTCGATGCCAGTCGTCGGCAGATGCACGAGATTTCCCGCGTCCATTCGCGGTTCCTGCCCATGCGGTTTCCGATGATGGGCGGGTTGGAGTTCGCCGCCCACTGTCGGCCTTGCGCCGACGTCGGCGGCGATTTCTATGATGTGATCAATCTGCCCGATGGTCGCATCGCCGTGGCAATGGCGGACGTTTCCGGCCATGGTGCCTCGGCCGCGGTGGCGATGGCGACAGCGCGGGCGCTGCTGCGTGCCGCCCTCGCCGACGCATTTGGCGACACCGGTCCAGCGGAAATCCTCATGATGCTGTCCCGCTGGATGCAGGGCCAGCTTGAGATTGAGCAGTTCGTGACCATGTGGCTCGGCGTCTGGGATCCGGCCTCCGAGGAACTCCAGTACGCCAGCGCCGCCCATCCCCCGGCCGTCATCTGGAACAATGAGGATCGGGACCCCACGTACCTCCGAGTTTCCTCCACCACGCCACTTGGTTTGACCGGGGTGGAGCCTCTGCCGGCGGAGGAGGGCAGCGTGAGCCTGGAAATCGGCGACCGCGTATTCCTGTACACGGACGGCTGGAACGAATCGCCATCTGTCAGCGGTAAGTTCCTTGAGGGCGACGCGTTCCTGGAACTGCTGGCCAATTCCGAGGGCCAGCCGGCCTCGCAGGTTCCGCTCATGCTCTTCACGGAATTCGAGCGTCACGCCGCCAACTCGCGCATTCGCGACGACATCAGTTTGTTGGTTTTCGATCGTTTACACTGAGAGAAGTTGGGGAAACGGCCTTACTCTTCCCGCTGGGTCTCGTGCTGGCGGGAGGAGGCGTTTCGTTCCTGCTCGATAGTGGCGCGCAGTTGGACGTTGACGAGCTGCAGCCGGCGGAGGACCCGGCGTTCCTCCAGGATGCTTTGCCGATCGTAGGCATCCTTGATCAGGACCGAGGCCACTTGGTCGGCGATGATGCCGGGGTGAAGGTGGGTATTCTCCAGATTCGTCAGCGAGTGCCGCAAGTTGGGGCGCAGGGCAGCGAGCCGTTCGGCGTTGCGAACGAGATGCGCGGTGGCCTCGTCGATGCCGGTCCGGTCGGCCTCCGGCATCAAGTCAACCAGCGAGACCACCTTGGCGCGGCGATAGGGGCGGCCTTTCAGCTCCTGGACGACCGCGGCGCGCTCGATGCCCTCGAGCAAGACGTCGAAGCCGCCATCGTCGGGTTCTTCTTCGAACAAGATACGGGCGATCGTGACGGTGCGGAATACGGGCGGCCGGCCGAAGTAGTTCTGCTCCCAGCCTCGGCGCAGTTGAGCGGTGGCTACGCGGCGCTCGCCGGCGATGGCATCCTGGATCATCTTCACGTAGCGGGGCTCGAAGAAGTGCAGCGGGATCGTCGTGCGCGGGAACAGGACGAGCCCTGGGAGCGGGAATAGTGGAACTATCTGGTGATTCACAGCCGCAACCGCCTCTCTGTGTTGTCGATCGTTTGCCCTTCCCGGGTGTTGGTCGCAGCCGGGGCGATGGCCGCACATCAGAAGCATAGGCCCATAGGGGCCTTCTTCGTCAAGCCGCCAAGGGGAGAAAAACTCACCGAAGCTCACGTCAGGGAATGTTGCATATGTGCATCCTTGATTTGCGACTCGCATTGTCGCCTTGCATCGGGGACTCGCGTCCCAGAGCCAACTCGGCCTCGTATGACAACTGATCTCATTGGGCTTAGGGCTGTTTTTGAATTTTGGGTGAAATTCCCGTGAGCTGGTACGAGCGTTGATAACTCTAATATTGGCAAGTGAATGAGGACAGGGGTTCGAGAACGAACGGAAGCAAGCAAAAGGGGGAATATCAAAAATGTCTGAGAAAATCGATCGATGTGCCGATTGGTGGCTGGAAAATCGCTTACAAGTGATGTCGGGTGTGAAATGGGGGGTGCTACTGCTGGCTGGATGCGGCTTTATCTACTTTCTCACCCAGTTTGACTGGTCTACCCTGACCTGAAGCGCGCGCAAGGACAGTTTGGAATCTCTAATCGAGTGGGTTCGATTCCCCCGGCCATGGCGGCCGGGGGAATCTGTTTTTACTGCTCCTCCGGCTGTTAGACCTTGCAGCTTTCCCTCGACAATGTGCGGGCGCAGCCCACAATCGGCCCATCAGTAACATCATATTCCTGCCCGCTCCATCGCGGTGACGGGTCCTTCAGGAGCCTGCCTTGAAACAAAAGCTGATCAACTGTCTTCCTCTTTTCCTGGGAGCCCTGATTCTCGCGCCGACGGCTCGCGCGGCGAATGTTGATTTCCAGGCGGCCATCAACGGCGCCGCCGGTGGGGTGCTGAACCTGGATGCGGGGAACCTGTATGTCGGTCCCGCCTATCTGGGATCGGACCTCGTGATTAATGGCAATGGGGCCACCGTCGATTTGGAGATCGGGGCGGATCCGGGAGAGTCGCTTTGGCTGATGGCCGGCGAGGGGGTTACGCTGACGATCAACGATCTGACGTTCATCAATGGCGAAGTGGGGGTCCTTTTTGGCGGGGGGGCTGTTGGCACTCTGACCAACGTAACCTTCGAACAGATTAAGACCGGCGGCCAGGGCGTCAGCGCCGCCGGGGGCGGGGCGCTGGATCTGACGAATTGCACGTTCGACGGGATGGATCATGCCGGTATGTATGTGGGCTGGAACATGGCTGCGTTTGGCGGAATCGCCATGACCGTGGATCAGTGCAATTTTACGAACGTTGGCAGCGGCATTATCGGAAATGGCGGGAGCCTGACGCTGACATCGACGGATTTCCAGGTGAGCGACGTCGGTGTTGCAATGGGCGGCAACACGATAACGGCCTCGGGATGCACCATTCAGGGGACGCCGGACTACGGGTTTCATCTTTACGTTTTCGACAGCACAAACCCGACCCTGACGTTGGAACAAACCACGATCTCGAATGCTGCGACTGCGGTTCAGATCGCAAATGGCGATCTGACAATTCGGAATTGCCAATTCTCGAACGGCGTACAGGGCATCTCGGCCATCAGTGGTTTGGGATCACCCGGAAAACACGCGGTGATTGAGAATGTCGACATCACCGGCGCCAGCCTTGTTGCTTTCAACGTTCCGAATGGAGGCTATGTCGATATTACCGGCGGTGCCTGGAATCAGTGTCAGGGAACGATGTTTCTCGACAACGGTGTGCACGCAACTGTGGCGAATTTCTCCGCCAATGTGGAGCCCGTTCACACGCCTGGAGACAGCATCCGCTTCCAGAATGGCTCGACGATGACGATCACAAACTCGGTTCTGACGGGTGGGGTGAATAACCTGAAGTTCGTCAGCGATTCGACTTTAGTCGCTCGAAATGTTCAATTCATTCGTCCGTATTTCTCCGGCATTATCTGTGAAGACAATTCCAATGCCGATGTCGAGAATTGCGAGTTTATCGACAATGGAATGGACGGCTTCTATACCGGGCTGGCCGTCCTGAATCGGCCGAGCAATGGACGAGTCGTGAATAACCGAATTACAAGGGCTGGCGCGGGCGAGCCGGATGAATCCATCGGTCGCCCTGTTCAGGCCGGCTCCGGGATTGCATTGGCTGGCGAAGGCAACTGGACGGTGACGGATAATGACATTGTCGGCTCTTACGATGTGGGAATCAGCCTTGGCAATAATACCACTTCCATCGTCCGGAGAAATAGCATTGTAGACAATCGTCTGAGCGGAATTACAATTCACAATATTGCATACACTGCGATCGAAGACAATTTGATCGTCGGGCATACCGGCGATGGGCAGTCGGGGATTGTTCTTCTGAATGCAACCTCCGGTGGGATAAACATTCAGCGAAACCTGGTGGCGGAGAATCGGTTTGGCATTTCGGCGTCCCAGGTGGGTGATTCAATTACGATCAGCGATTGCTTGATTCCTTACCAGGATGTTCAAGGCATCGTAATGAACGCTGGGACGGCCTCTGCGTATCGGTGCGGTCTTGTCAATGCGACGGACTTCCTCGTTGTCTTTGCCGGTCCCGCGGCGGGCGTGATTCATGACTCCTCGCTGATGTCTACCGCAAATCTGGGTGTGTACCAGGGAACCGGCGGACCCGCCGATGCAACGAGTAACTACTGGGGGCCGAATGGAGCAACATCCGGTCGCGCAAAGACCGTTTACCACAATGCGAACGTGAATCCGACTCGTTCATCGTCGCCGGTGGAACTGTATTATAGCGGCGACACTTTCTCCGGTCGCGCACCAGTCACTGTAACGAACTCTGGCAGCACGTGGGCGAATGTCTCGAGTCCCGCCGCGACCGAGTCGCGAACGGTGATGGGAATGATGCGCCGGATTTCGGACTTGGCAGACACCCCGCCGACCGGAGTTTCGGATGCACGCGCGATCTCTCTTTGGACGTCAGAGAACTGGCGAAAGCGAACGGATCTCGTGACGATCGATGTGCAGACAAGCGCCGATCGCGATGGGCTGGTTCTGGCGCTCTACGATCGGGATGCGGGTGAGTTGATTCCCGTTGCTCTGACAACGCCGAAGGGCGGGACGACGGATCATGTGGAGTTTTCTATTCGCGCATCCGATATGAAATGCGGCACGTACTATCTGGCCGACATTCCCCTCACAGTGGGGGCAACGGGATTCATGATGACCGGTCCGTAAGTCTCGCTCAGTCGTCGAGTCGGAAGCGTTTCAGGAGCAGCGAATTGCTGACGACGCTGACGCTTGAGAGGGCCATGGCGGCGGCGGCGAACATCGGCTGCAGCACGCCGGACACGGCGACCGGAATCAGAATGATATTATAGATGAATGCCCAGAAGAGATTCTGCACAATCTTGCGCATCGTCGCACGAGACAGGCGAATCGCGCGGTCCACGCCGAGCAGATCGTCGCCGATCAGCGTAATGGAAGCGGACTCGATCGCGACGTCAGTTCCGCTGCCCAGCGCGATGCCGATGTCGCTTTGCGCCAGCGCCGGGGCATCGTTGATTCCATCGCCAACCATCGCAACGAGACCATCGGTCTCTTTCTGCAACTGGCGAATCTTATCTGCCTTGTCGCCCGGCAATACTTGCGCGAGGACGTGCTCTTCAGAAATCCCCGCCTCGCGCGCGACGGCTTTTGCCGTTCGTTCATTATCGCCGGTGATCATCCAAACCTGCATGCCGGAGGCGGAAAGGCGCTCCACCGCTCGATGGCTGGATGCCTTGATTCGATCGCCGATTGCAAGGAAGGCAAGGAGCGAGCGTTCTTCCAGGTCAGTCAGGCACACTGTTGTCTTGCCTTCGCCTTCAAGTTCCGCCTTGCGCTGGGTTTGTTCATCCGAAAGAGCGATTTCATATTTCTCCAACAGGCGTGTTGTTCCGATTGCGTAGCGCCGGCCGGCGACATCGGCGATGACTCCCGCGCCGGTTTCGGACTGGAAGTTCTGCGCTTCTTCCAGCTCAACCTCTTCATCGGACGCGGCATTGACGATTGCCTGCCCCAGTGGATGTTCGCTCGACTGCTCGATGCTGGCAGCGATTTTCAGCAGTGACTGGCGATCATCGCCGTAGACTTCGATGTCGGTCAGCTTTGGTTTGCCTTGCGTGATTGTGCCTGTCTTGTCGAGCACGACAACACCGAGACGTTTTGCACGTTCGAGAGATTGTGCGTCGCGAATGAGGATTCCGTGCTGTGCACCGAGACCCGTGCCGACCATAATCGCCGTCGGTGTCGCGAGCCCCAATGCACACGGACAGGCAACGATTAGCACGGCCACGGCGTAAATCAGTGCGGCCGTCCAGGACGAACCCAAAACGCCCCAGCCGAGAAATGCCAGCGTTGCAATCGCGATTACGGTTGGAACGAAGACGCTTGAGACTTTGTCGGCAATGCGCTGGATATTGGCTTTGCTGGCTTGCGCTTCTTCGACCAGTTTCACGACCTGCGCCAGCATTGTGTCGCTTCCAACGCGTGTGGCGCGTAATTTGAGTTGTCCGCTTCCGTTGATGGTCGCGCCGATCACCTCGTCGCCATCGGACTTGTCGACGGGCATCGGTTCGCCGCTGATCATCGATTCGTCGACGGACGAGGAACCGGAAACAACCTTGCCGTCGGTCGGGATCTTCTCGCCTGGACGCACGAGCAGCACATCGCCCTGCTGGACGTCTTCGATGGCAACTTCCACGTACTCGCCATTGCGTTCCACGCGCGCCGTCTTCGCGCCGAGTTCGAGCAACTTCTCGATCGCATCGCCAGCCTTGCCTTTCGAGCGCGCTTCGAGCCACTTGCCGATGCTGATAAACGTGAGAATCATCGCGGCGCCATCGAAGTACACTGCCCCGCCGCCGATCTTCGTTCCCAGCCAGAGCGCAATCAGGACGGCAACCGAATACAGGTAGGCCGCGCTGGAACCCATCGCGATCAGTGTGTCCATGTTGGTGCTGCCATGGCGCAGCGATTTGAGTGCGCTGACGATAAACGGCCAGCCGACGAACACCATCGCGGCCGTCGCCAGTGCGAGAATGATCACCATTCGCCCGAGGAAATCGAAACCGCTTCCAAACCAATGAGGCCCCATCTGCAGAACTGCCAGCGGGATGGAGACGGCGATTCCGATCAGCATCCGCCGTCGCCATTGCATGGCATCGCGGTGCCGGCGTTGGGCACGCTCTGATCGAAGTTGCATCGATTCGGCATGGGTGCTGTGCGACTCATCCGCGATCGATTCGACGGAGTAACCCGCGTCGCTCACGCACTGGCGCAGATGGGGCTTGATGTCGTCCGGATCGGCTCCTTCGGCCAGGGACACCGTTGCCTGCTCCGTGGCGAAGTTGACTCGCGCGGCAGTCACACCGTCCTGGCCGGCCAAGGCCTTCTCCACGCGGGCCACGCACGAGGCGCAGTGCATCCCGCCGATGTCCAGCGTCAGTGTCGCGGCGCCTTCGGGCAATTCCGGCACCTCCCGCTCGGTTGGGGGGACCGGGCATTCGGCCGGGGCCTCTTCCTCATCCCACGGCCTGGCCGAGTAATCCTCCTCGGCCAGCACCGCGTTGATTGCTTCGATTTCGGGGCTGGCACCCTCGGCATTTACGATCGCGCGGGGCGGTTCGAGCGTAACCTCGGCGGACTCCACGCCGTCCATGGCCTCCAAGGCCTGCTTCACGGCGCGCACGCAGTGCTCGCACGTCATTCCGTCGATGCGATAGCGGCGTTCTGTGAGCTCCGGCATGGGGGAATCCTCGGGGCGCGGGAGTGGTAAAGGTGCGCCGGTAATGTATCGGTGCAAATTCCGCGCCGTCGTCTTGCGGCTTGCCGCCGCGAGGCGATCCTGTCATGATTCCGCAAGTTCCGCAATGGGAGCAATCCGTGCGCATTCTCCACGCACTCAATTCCTACGAAGAGGACGGTCCAGGACACCTGCTGTTCCGGCTGTGCCAGCGCTGGCGCCCGATGGAAGGGTTGCAGATTGGCACAGTGGCGCTCAGCCGCGGCGGGCCGCTGGAGGATCGATTCCGCGAGTTGGGCATCTCGACGGAATTGGTCGAATCGCGCGGTACGGCCGGGCTACTGCATTTGAAGGAGTGGGCCCGCGGCCTATCCAAGCGCCTGGATTCCCCGGACGTCATCCACAGCCATCTCTTGTGGCCGGACCTTTCGTTGCGGCTCGTGCACAAGGAACTTGGCAGGATCCCACTCGTGTCAACATGCCACGGGCTGCACGCGCTGGACGAGAAGGGAATCGTCAAGGGTCTCGCGTACCGCGTGATGGAGCGCTCGACCCGGAAGCACTGCTCGGCGTGGATCGCGATTTCCGAATTCGTGCGCGAGCAGATGCTGGCCGCGGACTATCCAAAGGAGCGCGTTCACCTGGTTCGCAATGGCGTGGATTGCGTGCAGACGTACCCGATTGCCTCGCACAGGAAGCAGCAACTGAGGCGCATGTTGAACTTGCCGCTGGAGGTCCCTCTGATCGGTGCCGTCGGTACGATGCGCGCGTTGAAAGGGCACGACTATCTGCTGCGTGCGATGCCGGCGATTCTGGAGAAGCATCCGGAAACGCACCTGCTTTTGATCGGTGCGGGACCGGCAAGGGACGAAATCGAGAGCGAAGTCAGTCGGCTCAATCTAGACGACCGCGTGACGATCATTGGTCCGCTGTCGACGATGCTGCCGCAGATTATGTCATTGTTGGATATATTGGTACATCCCAGTTTGATTGAGGCGTTCGGTCTCGTTGTCGCCGAAGCGCAGGCCTGCGGCACGCCCGTGATCGGCAGTCGCGTCGGCGGTATTCCGGAGAATATCGTCGATGGGGAAACGGGCTTCCTTGTCGATCCGGCCAGCCCGGATCAGATCGCCGAGAAGGTCATCCTGCTGCTGGACGATCCGATGCTCCGGGCGCAATTGGGGGCACAGGGACGCGCTTTCATCAATGAAGAGAGGGAGTTGGGCACCACCGCTGAGGGCTACGTGGAGTTGTGGCGCCAGATCGTCGGCTGGACCGAATCGTCTCTCTTTCCCGAAGATGACGAAGAACAAGAGCAGGCCTTCGATACGCGCGAGTTCAAGCTGGACTGATTCCAGAACAAATGACCGAAATTCTGTCGGGTTTCGTTGCGCGGGCGCGCGAGCCGTTATAACGTTAATGTCAATGCGTCGCGCCGTCGGGGGGCGCGTGCCATTCGATTCAGGAGATTCGCGCGATATGAAGAGACGATTCAGTACGGGGACTTTGCTGGCCTGCGGGCTGGCCGCGATGTTGACGGCGACCAGCGCGCCGGCCGGCGAAGTGATTCTGCAGTACTTCGAAGGCAAGTGGGAAACCATCGAGCGCCGCGCGCCGGATATCTTCATGGCCGGTTACGATGCGGTGTGGGTTCCGCCTCCGGGCAAGGCCGACAGCGGCGGTTATTCCGTCGGCTATGATGTCTTCGACCGATTCAACCTCGGCACGCCCGGCGATCGAACGCTCTACGGCACGGAGCAGGGCTTCCACCGTATGTCGGAGGAGCTCGATCGCGCTGGTATGAGTCTGTTCATCGACACCGTGCTGAATCACAACGGATTCCGCGATGCCTCGACAACGGACTTCGAAGCATATGGCGGCTATCCCGGCTTTGTAACGACGTTGCCGGAAGACATCGATGGCGACTTCCACAGTTCCTACGCCGGTGGTGATATCGAAGGTCGACTCGCCGGGTTGATCGATATCGCGCAGGAAAAGAACCATCGCTTTATTCGCAACCCGGTTCCGGGTTTCTCGAATCTGATTCCGAATGAAACGCCGCGTGAATCGAATCGCGCGTTGTATCCCGATCTCGATCTGCCGGAGGAATACGGCCGGCATCCGTTCAATTTGGCGAGTCCATTGGCGGGCGATCCCGTGGAGGAAAACGCGACGGGACTGCTGCAGCGCTACTGCCAGTGGATTTCGGAAGTTCACGGCGTGGATGGCTATCGACTCGACGCCGTGAAACACGTTCCGACGTGGTTCTGGAATGGCTACTTCGACCCCGCCGTTTACAACGTCGGGCGCAATCCAATCGATGGGTTGGCGCGTACGCCGTTCAGCTTTGGGGAGAACTTCACCGGCGACTTCGGTTTGCTCGCGGCGTATTGCCGCAAGGACGGCTATGGCAATCGCGACACGCTGGACTTCCCTTTGTTCTTTGCGATGAAGGGTGTTTTCGATGCAGGCGGCTTCGGCGACATGCGCAATCTGGAGTACGCCAGCTTCGACGGCGTGGACGGCAATGCGAACGATGGAACGTTCGGCGTTCTGTTTGCCGCCAGTCACGATGAGTTCGGCCCCGGCAAGTTCAATGGCTTTGACAATATCCCGCACGCGCACATTCTGACGCGAACGGGTTATCCCGCGGTCTACTACAATGCCCATGAGTTCGGCACCAATCGCGACTTCCCGAAAGACGGTCGCGGCGATGCGATCGGCAACTACGGCGTGACTCTTCTGCCGACGCTTGTGCGAATCAACGATGTGTATTCGCGCTCCGGCCACAACACGCGCTGGATCGACGAGGACATCTATATCTACGAGCGCTGGAATTCAATGCTGGTCGGTCTCTCCGATCGCGGCGACGATGGCTACGATGAGCGCACTGTCCAGACGGCGTTCGGCGCAGGCACGGTCCTGACTGAGTTGACTGGCAATGCGACCGATGCCACCGTTGATCCGGGTGACGATCTTTTTGACACCGTGACGGTAAATGGCGACGGAACGGTGACCATTCGTGTTCCGCGCAACTCATCGAATGGCACTCAGCACGGTCGTGGCTACGTGGTCTACGGTCCTGCGACGCCGGCTTCGACGCTGGTTGTGACAAATGAAGCCAGCGTGATTCCGCCGGATTCCGCGAGCAAGGAACCGGAGTGTACGAAACGTCTGACGCCGTTGCATGTCGTCACGGACGATACGATCGACGTGGAACTGACCGTTGTCACGACAGCGCAGACCCCGAGCGACAATGCGCTGATCAAGGTCAACTTCGGCGAGGTCGACGTCGATGGAGACAACAGCCGGAATCCCAATGGCGAGTTCGCCGGGTTCGAGAGTTTCCAGAACCACACGGAGGATGCCGGAACGCACACCTATACGGCGAGCATCGATGCGACGGGCCTGCAGGAAGGCTACACATATCTTGAGACGGCGGCGTTCCTGCAGCGGTCCGAAGGACTTCCAACGTTGTTCAATAACCAGCGGATGGTCGTGTGCCTCGATCGGTTACCGCCCGAGCAATCCCTCACCTATCCGGGGCAAACCGGTACGGCCGACATCACAAGTGCCGACTATGAAGCGGTGATCTCCACCGACCACACGGTTACCGACGTGCGCGTGATCAAGAACCCAGGCGCAGGAGCGACGGACGAAGACCTTTACAATCAGGCGATCGCCAACAGTTCGACGCAGGCCTGGCATCACGATCGGCTCGAGTACCGCTATCTGCTGAGTGGCCTCGTGAACGGTTCGCTCGAACTGGCCGTCGTGGCGATCGAGGAAACAGGTAACTATTCGGTGCAGCGCTACACGAACATCGATGTAGAAATCGCGGAACCCGAGATGGCCCTTGGCGTCGATGTCGACACGAGTTCCGGAAGCGTAAACTTCCAGGGCATGCCGGGCAGCATCTCTGTTCCTGCCTACGAAAACGACATCGTCGTTCGCGTGAAGCCGCAAGCAAACGGTCAGCCGATCAGCTTCCCCAGCGACTTCACGGTTTCACTGCAGGTGGACGATGGCGATGTGATGATGGCAGTTCCCTACAACCCAAGCCTCCTTCCTCCCGTCGGGCGGCTTGTTCAGAACGATCAGAATCTCGGCGACGAGTTCGACGAGTATCGCTTTGTCTGGCGGGGCTATTCGACCGGATCGCATACGTTCCGGGCCACGGCGCAACTGACGGCTGGCGGCTCGCAACCGAACGTCGCGATCGGAACAATCAATGTCTCGGAGTCAACATCAGGACCCGCGGTAACGATCATCTCACCGACGCCTGGGTCAACGGCCTCGGCGCCGGCCACTATAACTGTCGAAGCGCAATTCGACGACAATGCGGCGAGCGGCGCAAAAGTCTTCTTCGAGCCGGCGAGTGGTTCAAACTCGTTCTTGCTGGGAACTGTTTCGAGCAACACGCCAAAGACCTTCAGTGTCAGTCGCGCGGCCTCGAGTTTCACTAGCGGCGACACAATCCCGGGCGACTCCGTCCCTGTTTCCGAAGGCCTCTACAACATTCGTGTCGAGGCTTCGACTGGGCCAAATGGCACCGGCATTGTCGGCACGGCGGAATCCGATCTGACGATCGAAGGCCTTCCCGCCTTCCCGCAATTGCCTGTCGTGAAGATCGATGGCGATGCGGACGATGTCCTGACTCACGCGCCGGCGATCGCCGTGTCGATGGCCGACGGACCGAATGGCGATGCGTCACCACTGGACTTCGGTGCTGATGGGACGCTGACAGAACTGCGGGCGCTTGTACGCGATCAATCGCTGTTTATGGCGCTGCGTGGCGACATGTTCGGCGAGACCGGAACGGAAAACAACGACAACGCCTCGCTGTTGCTGGTCGATACGGCGTTCGGTTCCGGAAACGGCGCGACAAATCTCGTCAACGATCTGACGGACACACAGGATGGCCTTCGCACGACGGTCAGCAGCGCGGCCTTCTCGCTTGCGACCGATCTTGTGACCGGCGGCGGTGGCTTCGATACCATGGTTGCCATCACACAGCCTGACATCGGCGTTGGATACGGTCTTGGCACCGACGGTGTGGAGGGCGCATTCGACAACCTGAAATACCAGTCGACCGTGCAGGTTTCGTACGACGATGCAGCAGGTGCACCCGCCGCCGCAGTCGGCACCAGCCATGCCGGATCGGACGCCGTGGAAGTGCGATTCCCGTTGTCGGATCTCGGCAACCCGGACATCCACGCGATGCGTTTCGCGGCGGTGACGCTGAGCGATTCCGGCTACTCGAGCCCAAACACGTTGCCGGAAAACGCAGGCGATTCGTTCGAGGCAACCCCCAACGCACAAGTGCTCGATGCTCTTGCGCAGATTCCTGCCGCCGCGGATATCGTGATCAACGAAGTCTTCGTCGGCGACTCCGACTGGGTCGAGCTCTACAACGGCACCGGCGCCGCGGTGGACATTAGCGGTTGGTCCCTACGCGTCACCGACCAGGCAGGCGTGACGACGTACTACTTCATTCCACCAGGCACGACGATCGCTGACGGAGCGTACCTCGTCCTGTCCGACGATGGCATGTTCACCCCGCAGGTTCCGCCGGCCGGCGAATTGGCTGTTGGGTTCAACATTCCGTGGGATGAATCGCGCGGCGGCGCGGTTGCCTTGCTCGATCTGTTTGGAGTCGGTGTCGACTATGTTGTGTGGCGCGATGCGGACGACGAACCGTCGAGTGATTTCGGTTCCGCGCCGTACGGCACTGCATTCGCCGGAACCATTGCCGGGCCCACCAGCAGCACGTTCGGCCACAGCCTGGCGCGCGACGCGAGTTCGACGGACACCGATGCCGCGTCGGATTGGGATGCGCTCAGCGGTGTCGACGCGATCTTCCCGACGCGGGGGGCGCAGAACAGCACTCCGCCGATCGATTCGAATGGGTGGTTGTTGTACTAAGTCAGGACGACATCAGTATCTCGCGTTGACATCGATGCGATTCGGGATGGGTTTGCCGGCGGCTGCCGCGTTGAGAAGTTCCGCCAACGCGTTCAGCCGCCGGTCCATATCTTCGCCGGTCAAGCCGCCGCGATGTGGGCTGAGGACAACGTTGTCGAGTTCGTGAAAGACAAATCGCGATGGACGATTCGATGATTCGCCGCTCATCAGGTTGCTTGGGTACTGCCACCAGACGTCGAGTCCCGCCGCATCGATGCGTTTGTCGCGCAGCGCGTTAAAGAACGCTTCCTCGTCGATCACTGGGCCGCGGCCGACGTTCACGACAATGGATGGCGACTGCAGTTGCGCCAGTTCGCGTTCGCCAATCAAGCCGATGCTCTCCGGCGTTTCCGGCAGACAGACAACCAGGACGTTTGCGCCATCGAGCGCTTTGTCCAGATCGGCCACGGCGTGGACCGGAACGCCATCGACTTCGTCCGACGACTTTCTTCGCACGCCGCGGACAGTCATCCCGAGCGCACGGCAAACGTTCCCCACACGTTGCCCGATCGAGCCGTAGCCGAGAATCACCGCAGTCTTGCCCTCCAGGCAGATCGCAGAGTGATCGGCCCACATGCGCGCGGGCCAGCCATTGGCGCGGAAGTCCCGATCGCGCGACATCAACGCCTTGGCAGCGGACATCAGGAGCGCCACCGCCATCTCTGCCGTCGCGGACGCATTGTGGTGAAGATTGTGAGCCGTTAAATGGGGACGGAGTTGCAACTGTTGCGTCAGGCGCTCCGGCGGACCGGCCCAGGGGATGATCACGGCACGCAGCGATGGAACGTCCAGCGCTTCGTCTCTGATCCGACCACCGATGGCGATCTCGTAGTCTTCGGGTGGATCGCCCATCGAGAGCTGGATCCCATCGCTGATGCGCCCTTGCAGATCGCGAAACTCGTCGTCTTCGATGTGGAACATCACATGAACGCGCATTGCTTTACCCCTGGTGTCCGGTTCATCGAATCCGCCAGTGCGGACAGGATGAGGACCCTATCACGGTGCGCCTGCTGTTCAAGCCGGGATTACTTGTGGGCTGCTTTGAACGCCTGCTCCAAGTCCGCGATCAGGTCCTCGACATTCTCGATGCCAACGGAGAAGCGGAGCAGGTTTCGTTCCGTTGTGGATTCGGGCCCCTCGGCCGACGCGCGATGCTCCATCAGGGACTCTACGCCGCCAAGGCTGGTTGCGTTCGCAATGATGTGCGTGCGGCGCGCGATGTCCTTCGCCACCGCTTCGCCGGCGGCCACCAGAAACGAAACGACGCCGCCGAAGTCTCGCATCTGGCGCGCTGCCAGTTCGTGGCCGGGATGATCGGGAAGTCCCGGATAGAAGACACGCTCAACCTCGGGACGGCCGATCAACCATCCGGCAATCGCCTTTGCATTCTTGCAGTGCTGCGCCATCCGCAGCGGCATCGTCATCAGCCCGCGCCGCGCGAGCCAGCAATCGTGAGGCGATGGAACTCCACCGCCCGCGATCTGAATCTGCCGAATGCGATCGAGGAGTTCGCCCTCTTGCGGAATAACGATCAGACCAAGCAGCACATCGCTGTGGCCGCCAATGTACTTCGTCGCGGAGTGCATGATCAGATCGGCACCGAGTTCGAAGGGGCTTTGCAGCAATGGCGTCGCGAACGTGTTGTCGGCGGTCATGATTGCACCGGCTTCATGAGCGACTTCCGCCAGCGTCGCGAGGTCCGAAATCCGAAGGCACGGATTCGACGGTGTCTCCACCCAGAGCATTGCCGTCTCCGCGCGCACGCGGCTGCGCACGAAGTCGACGTTCGTCATGTCGACCTCTTCGATATCGAGACGATCGTGGAAGAGCTGCTTCAGGGTCGAGCGTGTGCCGAAGTACATGTCCTGCGGCACGAGGACATGCTTGCCCACGGGCAGCATCGAGAATACCGCTGCGATCGCGGCCGTTCCGGAGCCAAACGCGACGGACGCCGCGGCATTTTCCAGTTCGGCGACAGCGACTTCGAGCGCGTGGCGATTCGGATTACCCATGCGCGTGTATCGCGGCCGATCGGGCGCATCCTCGGGTGGATGCTCGAAGATCGTGGACAAGTGAATCGGCTGCGTCACCGCGCCGGTGGTCTTGTCCATGGCGATGCCCGAATGTACGCATCGTGTGCGATTGCCGTGGGGGAGAGGCTTGTCGGTCATGTTCGGCTCCAGACTCAATAATCCCTGATGTGATTGGGGCGCAGGCGAAGAGTCAAGTGTTGTGAGCGCTGATCCGGCGAGCGCCAGCAAACAAAGAAGCGGAAGGCTGATCGCCTTCCGCTTCTCTCATCTTGCTTCGATGTTTCCCGCTGTCGGTCAATCTTCCCACTCGCCGGTTTCGAGGTACTCGTGGATTGCGCGAGCGGCGGTGCGGCCGTCGCCCATGGCGAGAATTACGGTGGCCGCGCCGCGGCTGACATCGCCGCCGGCGAACACGCCCTTCTTCGATGTGCGCATTGTGCCTTCCTGGAACTGCACGGTGCCGCGCTTCGAAACGTCGATGTCCGGCGTTGTGCGCGGGATCAACGGGTTCGGCGCGTTGCCGATCGCAATGACCACAGTCTGCAGCGGAACCACGTGCTCGCTGCCTTCAATGGGCACCGGGCGGCGGCGTCCGGAATCGTCCGGCTCGCCGAGTTCCATCTTCATGCACTTCAGGCCCGTCACCCAACCATCGTCTCCGGCTTCGATTTCCATCGGGTTCGTCAGCAGCATGAATTCGACGCCTTCTTCCTCGGCGTGATGGATTTCCTCAACGCGCGCGGGCAGCTCTTCCATGCCGCGGCGATAGACGATGAGGGAACGCTCGGCGCCCAGGCGCAGCGCCGTGCGCGCGGAGTCCATGGCCACGTTGCCGCCGCCGATCGTCGCCACCGTCTTCAGATTCTGGATCGGCGTGTCGTGCGTGGGGAATTCATAGGCCTTCATCAGGTTTGTGCGGGTCAGGAACTCGTTGGCGGAATATACGCCCAGCGCGTTCTCGCCCGGAATGCCGAGGAACCACGGCAGGCCTGCACCGGTCGCGATGAACACCGCATCGTAGCCCTGCTCATCAAGCAACTCATCCACCGTATCGGTCATGCCGATGATCTGGTTGCAGCGAATCTCGACGCCCATCTTCTTCACGAGCTCGACTTCGGCTTCGACGATGTCCTTCGGCAGGCGGAATTCGGGAATGCCGTAAATCATCACGCCGCCGGGCTTCTGAAGCGCCTCATAAATGATAACCTTGTGCCCAAAACGGGCCAGGTCCGCCGCGGCGGTCAGGCCGGCGGGGCCGGAGCCGACGATGGCGACCTTCTTGCCGGTTGGCTCGGCCACTTCCGGAACCTTCACCTCGCCCTCGTTCCGTTCCCAGTCGCCGATGAAGCGCTCGAGACGGCCGATTGCGATCGGTTCGCCCTTCTTGCCAATGACGCAGAGCTCTTCGCACTGCGTTTCCTGCGGGCAAACGCGTCCGCAGATAGCGGGAAGCAGATTGGTTTCTTTCATCGTGCGCGCGGCGGCGCTGAAGTCGCCATCGGCGATCTCCGAGAGGAACTTCGGAATGTTATTTTCCACGGGACAGCCGACGACGCACTTCGGGCGGCCGCAGGCCAGGCAGCGCGTGGCTTCAGCCACGGCTTCTTCCACGCTGTAGCCGGTGGAGACTTCGTCGAAGTCGCGGGCGCGTTCCTTCGCGTCACGTTCGCGCATCGGCATGCGCGGCGTGTTCATCTTCTCCTTCGTCGTCATTTCCTTCCGGGCTACCGGTTTCTTGTCGCTCATTTAGCCTTCTCCAGATTGCAAACGTGGGATTTCTGAAAACGATCCAACGCCTCCCGCTCCTGCTGCTTGTACATGGCCTGGCGGCGAACCAGCAGGTCGAAGTTGACCAGGTGGCCGTCGAATTCCGGACCGTCGACGCAGGCGAACTTGGATTCGCCGCCGACTTCGACGCGACAACCGCCGCACATGCCTGTTCCGTCTACCATGATCGGGTTCAGGCTGACCAGTGTCTTGATTTCGTACGGCCGCGTGACTTCGCACACAACCTTCATCATGATCGCCGGGCCGATGGCGACGCACTCGGCGATCTCGCGGCCCGCATCGATCAGTTCCTGCAGCGCCTGACTGACGAAGCCCTTGCGGCCCTTCGAGCCGTCATCGGTACAGATGATCAGTTCGCTGGCGATCGCGCTCATTTCCTCTTCCATGATCAGCATCTCGTCATTCCGCGCGCCCAGGATGCAGATCACTTCATTGCCGGCTGCCTTGAAGGCCTGCGCAATCGGGTGCAGCGGGGCGATTCCGATGCCGCCGCCCACGCAAACCACCGTGCCGACCTTGCCGATGTGAGTCGGTGTGCCGAGCGGACCGACAACGTCCTTGAACTCGTCGCCCACGGACATGGCTGCCATCTCGGCCGTCGTCTTGCCCACTTCCTGGACCACCAGGGTAATGGAGCCGCGCTCGGCATCGGCGTCGGCAATGGTCAGGGGGATGCGCTCGCCGTCGGGGCTCGGGCAAACCAGCACAAACTGGCCGGCCTTACGCTTCTTGGCGATCTTCGGAACCTCGACCACGTACTTGGTGACCTTCGGTGCGAGGGTCTTTTTTTCCAGGATCTTGGGCATTCGTTTTCTTCTCCTCTCCGATATTGAGGAATGTCTACATAGACATATCGGAGTAGTATTGTCTTCTTTCGGAAGGCCTAGTGGAGCTCTGCGCCCATGTCAAGCGGCGCGCGAAAGAAGAACACCTGTAGTAATGAAATTCAGAGAACTTCAAAACCAGACCGTTTTGGTCCCCTATTGGAACCCCGGCAAATCGGGGCGGAGGATATGTACTCGGAGGTGGCGGTCGCTGCACTCCTTTTTTTGAGGTGTCGGAGGTCGTGCGTACCTCTTCGCCCCCTTCGGGGACGGGCGACCCATCTGCGCCAACCCCCGGGTTCCCTCCCGTTGGTCGGTCACCCGGGGCCATTCAGCTTTGCCCCCCTGCCGGGGGACATCATGCGAATCCCCACTAATCAGTTGGGCGAAGCCAACAGGATTTCGATCCCGGTATGCGTCGATGGATTCGTTGAGCCCGCCCATCGATCAGTTGAGCGACTGTTGTACGGCCTCCGCAGGACTCCTCCGAAGGAGGATCAGTTGAATAGCCCCGGGCGACCCGCTTGTCCGCCGAAGCGCAAAGCGCGCAGGTGGACGGGAGCCCGGGGAAGAAGATCGACCTCATCCCGGTCCCCGGAGGGGGCCAACACGACCAAGGGCGACTTGAGTGCTCGCGCTCAGCGAAGCGGTGCTCGTAATCGAAATCGATCCGCACCATCCCCCCGCGATTTCTCGGGAATGGCCCCCCTTTTCTCCTAGCGGCCTCCGCCCGAACCTCCCAATACTCCCTATGACGCACCGTCCGGAAATGCCGGGTGCAAGGAGGACTGACGTGGGAAACATGGAGCTGAACGCAGTCGTGACCCAACGGCACACGCTTGCTCCGGGGCTGATGATCATGCGCGTGGCACCCGACGGGTGGGAGCTGCCGGAGTTTCAGCCGGGGCAATTCGCCGTTCTTGGCCTGCCGCCGACCGCTCCGAAGTGCGAGGAATCGGACACTGCAGATCCGGACCTCAAGCCGGACCGCCTGATCCGCCGGGCGTACTCGATCGCCTCCTCCTCCAAATCACGTCAGTACGTGGAATTCTTCGTTGTCCTCGTGAAGTCCGGCGCCCTGACCCCGCGGCTGTTTGCGCTGGAACCAGGCGACAAGGTCTTCCTCGCACCGAAAATTACTGGAATGTTCACGCTACAGGACTTGCCGGACGGCAAGAACGTCATTCTGGTCAGCACCGGTACGGGCCTGGCGCCCTACATGAGCATGCTGCGGACGTACCTGGCCCAGCACCACTGGGAGCGCGTCGCGACCCTCCACGGTGCGCGGCATTCGTGGGACCTGGCCTACACGGCGGAATTGGACACGATGGCGGCCCTGGCGCCGAACTTCACCTACATCCCTATCATCAGTCGCCCGAGGGACGAGGCGATCCCGTGGGAAGGCTGGTCCGGCTATGTCCAGGATCTCTGGACGAACGGGGTGATCGAGAAGCAGTGGGGATTCAAGCCCGAGCCGGAGAACACACACGTCTTCCTGTGCGGCAACCCGGCAATGATCGACACGATGGTGAAGGTTCTAGAAGGCGAAGGGTTCAACGAGCACACCCGCAAGGGACCCGGCAACATTCACCTGGAGCGGTACTGGTAGGGGAGACGCCTGTTTGAGGTGGCTTGGACATCCTTGTCCAAGCGCATTCCCGAGCGCTTAGCCCTCATCCCACTCGAAGAGCTCTTCCTGATCGGCGGTGCGCCACTTGGGCTCCAGCGCCCAGGCGTATTCGACGATTTGGCGGGCAGCCTCGATGTCGGCATTGGCGAAGGCGCGCTGGGCCAGGCGGCGCAGGGCGAAGAGGCGGCGGGCTCGCAGGCGGGCGCGTTCGGCGCAGCCGACTTCCTCGATCGGCCAGAGCTGCCAGCCGGGCCGGGTGTAGCCGAGCCATGGGGCTTCGTCGCCGTTGCCCGGGCAATTGCTGGCGGCGACCAGGAGAATTTCACGGCCTTCAGCCACTTGCTCGTCCCACCAGGCGCGCAGACTGCCGTCCTCGAGCATCGCCGCGTCGGCCGCGAAGCGTTCCGTCTGGCCCATGGCAATCGAGTAGGCATCGACCTCCAGCCAATCCCAGAAAAACTCCGGGTCCTTAGCGTCGTCGCGAGCGTTCGGCAGGTTCAACCCGAGCGGCGCCAGTCGCCAGTGCCCTTCCTCGTCCTTCATCAGATGACAGTCGAGAGCAATGATATCGGAGGCGCATCGCCAGAAGGCGGTGCAGTCGGCCAAGTCGGCGCCGACCTCAGCCAGGTGGGAGGATAGCCCGGGCCGTGGACCGTGATTCCATTCCGGCAGGATGAGACGCCCGGTTCCGGAGTCCGGAGCGGCTCCGAGCAGATCGGCGGCGGCTTCCTGGGTGCGGGAGAAGATGGCAAGGGCGCGCTCTCCGGCGGAGCAGGCGCGGAACAGGCCGCGGCGGAACCCGGCGGCTTTCAGGCGCTCGACGACTTCGTCGTAGCAATCATCGGGATCGGTCGTCTCGACGGGTGCTGGGGCAAAGGGGGCCGGGATCGAAAGCTGCCACGGCAGGTCGTCGGGCACGGTGCCGAGGCGCTTGCGGGCGTCCTGAAGTTCCTCTTCCTGCGGGGCAGCTTCTTCGAGCTGAACGCGGGCCTCGCGGACGAAATCTTCTTCGACGATGTGACCGGTGCCGTGCCCGAGCGGACGCGGCGGGCGAACGGTCAGGCGGTCAGGCGGACGAACGAGGCCCTGGGCATCGATGACAAGCTCCAGCCCGCGTTCGGCGAGCGGATCGACCTGGAATGTGCCGGCGAAGCCCTCCAGTGGCAGCGCCATGCGGGCCACGCGAAGTTCCTCGAACTGGCGGGCGAGCACGCGGCGGCCGACCTGACGCCCCCGCGAGCGGTCGCGCGCAAGGCATTGTTCCAACGGAATATCGAAGACGACGGCATACGCGGGCAGGTCATAGCGCTTGGCGAGTTCCAGCAATGGTGCCCGGGCGCGGCGGATCAGCCCGGTGCTGTCCGCGACGGTCAGGCGGCCGAGGCGAAGGCGCTCTTCGATCAGGAAGTAGAAGGTGCGAAAGGCCGCGGCGGTGCGATCCGGGTGGAAATCTTCCGTGTCGGAGACCAGGCGACGACACTCGTCCGAGGAGACGATTTGGGTGCGTTCAAAGAACCGGCGTGAGAAGGTTGTCTTGCCCGCGCCGGCAGGGCCGACGAGCACCACAAGGGCAGGATATGGGAGGCGAAATTCCACGGGCAGGGGACCGGATCAACAGTGGCTGGTCCTCACGGCTAGCGCCGTGGCGCCCGGCGGGCAAGAGGCGTTTCAGGAAAGTTTCTGAGGGCCGGAGCGCTGAGTTGAGAATCTGTGAATATCGCCATGTTTCCTGTCGTGTCAGCTCGCAAGAACGGCCCTGTTTATGCTAGCTCTCGTAATGGAGCCATGTGACTTTGGAGGTAGGTGAATCATGAAGACCACTTCCTTGTTTATCGCACTGTTGAGTGCGACAATTCTGCTCCTCGGATGCGGGAGCGACGAGTCGCCGGCCCCCGCTGGCGGAGAGACTCAGCATGCCGAACATGCGGAGACGCACGACGGGCATCATCACGCTCACGGTACCGTGGGGCCGCACGGCGGGCCGTTGTTCCATCTGACGCCGACCGCCCTGGCGGAGATCTTTGTGGATCCCGAAACCGGCGACGCGGCGGCATACCTCTTCAGCGAGCAAATGGACCCGCTGCAGATTGAGGTAGCCCGCGGCGAGGAACTGACAATCACGGCGAGTCCGGCCGTGGGCGATCCGATCACGGTGGATCTGGCGCCGGATGCCAGTTCTCTGGACATCACCGCGACCAGGCTGAAGGGAAATGCGCCGGAACTGGAAGGCATCGAATCGTTCGAGGGCGTGCTGGTAGGGCACCTGAATCTGATGTCGGAGAACACGACCATTCACGCGACGTTCCACTGGCCGGCGCCGCATCATGATGATGAGGCGGATCATGCTGAGTAGTCTGCGCAACTTGTGGCTGATCGGGAAAACGATCCTGATCGAGTCCGTTCGCCGACGCGAGATCTACATCGTCGTGCTTGTGGCGCTGGCGATGATCATCTCGCTTCGTTTCTTCAGCTTCTTCGATCTGGAGGGGCTCGGGAAATTCTATCGCGAAGTGGCGATGAAGATCATGAACGTCGCGACGGGCCTGACCGTGATTGTGTTGTCCGCACGCCAATTGCCTCGCGAGTTCACACAACGAACGCTGTATCCGCTGCTCGCGAAACCCGTCTCGCGCTTCGCGTTCGTGATGGGCAAGTTCTTCGGAGTGCTGATGGCTGCAGCGTTTTGTTACGCGATCTTTATGGTCATCTTCATCCTTGGAAACCTGACGCTGAAGACTCCGTTCAATGTGCCCCTCTTCATTCAAGGCATCTACCTGCAATTGTGGAGCCTCGCCATTCTGGCCGCGATGTCGTTTCTTCTTTCGCTGCTTTTGAACACAGATGCGGCCGTGACGATCGCCACGATCCTGTACCTTGGATCGCAGATTCTGCTGGCGATGCTGACCTATGTGTATCCGGAGATGGGGCCGATCTATCGCAAGGTGATCGTTGTTGTGTTATACGCGATTCCACAACTGACCTTGTTCGATGCGTCGGGTCGAATCGTGCACGGTATCTGGGATGCGCTGTCGCTAAAGACGATGATGGGGCTGACGCTCTACGGCGCGATCTACACGGGCCTTTACCTGGGGCTGGCAAGCTGGCTGTTCAGGAGGCGTGCGCTATGAGATCCACGCTTCTCGTTACCTGGGGTGTCTTCATCGAATTCCTTCGCCGGCGGGATTTCTACATCATGCTGATCCTGCTGGCGCTGTACCTGACCGGCGTCGTTGCGATGCGCATCATTGGCGTGGAGGATGTCTATACGGCGCGATTCCTGATGAGTCTCGGCCTTTCGCTCAGTGCATCGCTGGCCGCGATTCTGACGGCCGTGTTCACTGCTCGCGAGTTGCCCGACGAGTTCGAGAATCGAACTATCTATCCGATGCTCGCGAAGCCGATCTCGCGGTTCTCGCTTTTGCAGGGCAAACGGCTTGGCGTGCTCACAATCGGCGTCCTGACGCTATGGGGGTTCTCGCTGCTGGCGTGGTTGCCTGTGCCGAATGCACCGGATCAGCAATTCAGCCAGTTGTTGTTGGTGCTCGTTCTGCGGAGCCTCGCGCTCTGGTTGCTGGCAGATTTTGTAATGTTGCTGTCCATTCGTCTTTCAGCCGTCGTTTCGGCCAGCCTTGGGCTGGCGTTGTGGTTTGTCGGCAGTCCCGTGATCAACATGGTTGTGCGCGAGTTCGATTCGTTGCCCTCGCTGCAAACGATCATGCAATACGTGCTCTCGATCTTGCCGGACTTCTCGATTTTCGATTTCACGCAGAACTACGTGCAGGGTCTGGCGCCCGCGGTGACAAGTTCCACATTGGGCGGCGTGCTGCTTTACTTCGTCGGGCTGGCAATCCTCTACAACGGTGGAGCCATCTGGTTCTTCAGCCGGAGGAGGTTGTGATGAAGGCAACTCCCGTGGCGATGATTCTTGCCGGCCTGCTGATCGCAGCCGCGGCCGGTCCTTCCGTGCGTGCCAAAGCGGACGCCGATCGCAAGCGCGCGTTCGAAGGGCTGACCACTTACGAAATCGAGAAGCGAAATACGAATCCCTTTGCCGTTATCATGGGCGAGATGCGCACCAGCGCCGCAGACTTGATGTACGTGAAAACGGAGCGCTACATTCACTCCGGTGTTGGCTACACGCCGCATCTTTCTACGGAAGAGATGGCGCGCAGTGGTGCCGTGACGACCGGGACCGCCGATGAATCTGGCGGATCCACTACGATCATCCCGACGGTGCGCGATGACTTCCGTGGACCGATCGGCGATCTGGAACGCGCCGTCAAACCCTACGTCGATCCGTCAAAGGAACACATGGCACACATCGGCGGAGAAGAGGTCCTACCCTGGTTCCGAGTCATGACCGCAGCCGATCCCCATTTCATACGCGGCTACCGCATCGGGGCGATGTGGCTGATCAATACGCGCAAGTGGGATCAGGCTTACGACTTCATCCAGGAGGGAATTCGCTACAACGAAGGAAACCCGGAGCAATTCCGCCTCTACACGTCCCTCATCACGTACTACATCAAAACCTGGACGGTTCGCGACAGTCACCAGGGCAACGATTGGGTGGAGCCCGCCCTGAAGGCCGCGCGCACGGCGTATCGACTCGGGCTGGCGGAGCGCCCGCCGCTCGGCGAGGAAGGCGCGATGGGCAAGCACGTTGTCTGGACCACTGACCTGGAAGAGGATTTCCTTTCGGCGGCACGCTACGTGCCGATCTTCTTGCGCCGCCTGGGGCGCAACGACGAGGCACTGCAGTTCGCGCGACAAGCCGTGAAACAGGCGCCAACAGACGGCCCGTTGTCCGAGATTCTGCGGGATCTCGAAGCAGAAGCGGCACCAGCCAACTGATCTGGCCGCTTGTTTGCTTCACTGAACCCTGCAAGCAAGCAACGACTGATTTGTGGTCAAAGGAGAACTCCAAATGAAGTATGTTTTGATAAGCGGTGGACTATTGGTGAGCCTGGCAGTCCTAGCGTTCGTGCTCGTGGGCTGCATCAGCACGGTTCCGGCAGGAGGGGGATCAAAGAGCGCTTCGGGCGTCGAGCGCGATCCGTCGGAGATTTTGCCCGTCGGCGTCGAGGCCCCCGATTTCGAGGAAACCGACCAGAACGGCAACGTCGTGAAGCTATCCGACTTCGCCGGCAAGAACAACGTGGTCCTGATTTTCTATCCGGGCGACATGACACCCGGCTGTACGAAGCAGCTTTGCACGGCGCGCGACGATTACTCGAAGTACCAGAATCTGGACGCCGTGGTCTTTGGTGTGAATCCCGCCGGCGCGGGCTCGCACATGAATTTCGCCGAACGCTACGAGTTCCCCTTCCCGCTGCTGGCGGACGAGGACGGCTCGATGGTTCGTCACTACGGGTGCCGCGGAATCGGCGGCATCACCACGCGCACGGTCTACGTGATCGACAAAGAAGGCAAAATCGTCTTCGCCGAACGCGGCATGCCGTCGACACACACCATTCTGGAAAGTCTGAAGTAAGAGGTCGTACAACTAGATCGCTGAAGGGGCAGGCGGCTGGTTCGCCTGCCCCTTTCTTCATTTTACAAGACGACTCGCCAGGCCGGAGCATTCCGCCTCCCTCAAACTCCAGGAGTGCTGAGCGGACGAGGCGCTTTACACGAATCTCTCGTACTTGCCGCTCGTTGCTTCACCCAGGATGTCGCAAACGTCGTCCAGGCACTCCTCAATATCTTCTGGTCTCAGACATTCTTCTTTGGCATGGTCGAAATCTCGGAATTCCATTTCGTTGAGCAGTACTACGTCTTCGGGAACAGGCCATTCCGGGGCTGCGGTCTCCCAAACTCTCCAACCGAGCGATTCGATGTGATTGAGGCGATTGAAGAAAGGGAGCGCAACCTGGCGGAGCGCACGACCTGTTCTCAGAGACGCCTCGATCTTCTCACTTGCTTTCTTATTCGGTGAATCAATCTTCGGAATGAGCCAGAGGCTGTCGATAATCCGAGGTGAGCCGTCTCTCGGATAGGACGACCATGCGTAGTGCGCCTGCAGAATCGTCCAACTGGAGATTAGAAAAGGCGGGGCAAGCTGCAGATTCTCGTGCATCGCTTCCTCGGCGGATTGGCCTTCGGCCAAGCGGCTCGTCTGGCGGCACAACATGACAGGGCCGTCTGCCGGCGAACCAGCGCCAGCAAGAGCAAAATCGTAGAGCCCCACCATGTAGCGGAAGCGATCGCCCGAGAAGTGCTTATGCAGGGCAAGACGACGCAGGGCTGACTGAACTGTGTCCCTGATCCCTTCGAGCGTGGGTACGCTGCAACGTATCCCAATGCGAAATGCCCGGAGCGGTTCGCCGTCCCTGCTCTCAACGACAAGCGGATCGACGAGCACGCCCATCGGGGGATCGAGTGTTCGAGGTGCAGGGGTGAGGGGCATAGTGATGAAGGTCCAGAGACTCTAATGAAGGCCACGATTACTGGATGCCCTGCCGGTACGCAATCACGACGGCGTTGAGTTCGCTGGTTGTCAAGATTCCGTTGCCATCGGCGTCAGCACTTGAGGGCACCGGGGCGAGGCCACGGAAGGCGACCACTGCTGCGTTGAGTTCGACCAGTGTGACGACTCTGTCGCCGTTTGCATCGCCTGGCGTTGGGCTGATTGAGTACGTGATCCATTCGAGATCGTAGCCGCCATCATCGGTGTCGCGTCCCGTTCCATTGTTCCAGATGGCGACCGTTCGTCCAATCGTGTTGCGGGCAAGGCTGAGGTAGTAGCCGTAGTCCGGCGGCGGCAACTCGTGACGCGGCCGTTCCTGGAAATCAGGCATCAGATCGAACACCATCCCGAACCATCGTTCCGGATCTACCGAGTCAGCCACCGACCAACCGACGAGATATCCACTGCTGGATGGGATGGCCGAGATTCGCGCCAGATCCGATACACCCCATGGGCCATACTGGGGGTGATCAATTGCAAGGTCCATCGCGAGCGTTTGAGAAGTTCCCCCGTCATTGACCTGAAATGCTCCGATGCTGCGGCCGCCGCTTCCATCGGATTTCTGGTAGAAGAGCTTCCAGTGATCGGACTCGGGCGCGACTCCGAAGAGGCGGGAGTAACCTTCGTTGGAAACCTCCGCAGGTACGGTATCCAGTACGGATCCATCGCTGCCGACGCGCATGGCTCGCAGCCCGTATACCGGCCACCCATCATCGTAATAGCTAAGGAGAAAGCGACTTCCACTTGCCGAGACATCGACGCGCTCGGCCTGCGATGCAGCGGAGAGCACAACCGAGTTCATCAAGACAGTTCCATCCGGCGAGATCAGAGACCCGCATACACCGACGCTGGTCTTTCTCCAGGCCAAGAGGATGTTCTGGCCATTGTATGCGCAATCGAAGCTACTTAACGTCGCGTAATCGCCTGCCTGACCCACCAGCGTCGGCGTCGTGACGGTGCCCGAGTTCGCTGTCACCTTTGATCCATACATGCGCTCGAATGGCCAGTCGCGGCTGAAAAAGACCCAGTAGTCTTCACCGGTCGCACAAACCGTTGGATACATCTCCGGATTATAGTTCAAGGCTGCATCGATGAAAATCCCGTCCGGATCGAGGACGTTTCCCTGCTCATCAATACGCGCCACGTAGACATCGGCCCAGTAGCCTGTATCCGTGCCATAGTACTGCTCGTACCAGGCAACCAGGAAACCGGTGCCATTGGTCGCGATCTGTGGGCGGTACTGGCGGTTGTTGTCATCTTTGAATCGGGGAGTAGCTGGGGACTGAAGCGGGTAGTTGACGAGGTTCTGACGATTCGAGAGGTCGAGCAGTTCGCCGCGCGTCGTCGTTGCCAAAATCAGCAGGCCGATCGCCAGCCAAGAGGAATATCTGGAGGTCATGATTCCCTCCCTCCGGGGCGTTGGACACCAAGGGCTCCTCATCCCTCGGATTGCGCCGTGGATGTTCAACACTCACCAGACTCCGATTTGCGGCAGAGGTCAACCGAGATGGCGGAATTGAGAAAGGCGTCTGGCCCTCCCCAAATGTGGCCGACTGGCGCCACAGCACTTGCGCTCGCGGCGGGACTCTGCTGATGTGGGAGAAACTCCTCGTTCGGGGGCAGCGCTCATGAAAGTCGTTATCGCTCATCGCGACGGATCGCCCAAGGTGGTGGACCTGCCAGAGCCTGCGCTCGGGCGAAACACCGTGCGCGTGCGCGTGTCCCATTCGGCGGTTTCGCTGCCGGAGGAGATGGATGCACTGAAGTCGGTCGAGGGACGCCTGAAGCCCGACGAGGACGGTCTGCCGCTCGGATCTTCCTGCAGTGGCTTGATCGAAGATTTGGGCAGCGACGTGCGGAGCCTGAAGAAGGGCCTGCGCGTGGCGGCGTTCGGGCGCCCGTATGTTTACCATGCAACACATCTGAGTGTGCCGGAAAACATGCTCGTCGAATTGCCGAAGAAGGTGAATCACGAGGAGGGGGCGTTTGCGGCACAAGGCGCGCGAGCTATGCACCTGTTCCGCCAGTCGGGCGTTGAGCTGGGCGGATCGCTGCTGGTCTTCGGCGGCGGGATGATGGGAATCCTGGTTGCGCAGATCGCTCGCGCGGCCGGGGCGGCGGTTCTGCTGATCGATGACCAGGAGCACCGCTTGACCAAGGCCCGCAATGTCGGAATCGCCCAGACGGCCGGCTACGATTCGAATGAGCTGGTGCGCGAAGTCAGCGCCATGACCGGTTCGCAGGGCGCCGACGGCGCAATCGTCACCGCCGACGCGACCGACAAAGCCATTGACGAAGCGGCCCAGTTGTTGCGCTTCAACGGGCGGCTGATTCTGACCGGACGCTCACCGATGCCGTTCGATTCGGACCTGTTGGTGGAAAAGGAAATCTGCGTGCGTCCGGTGACCCACGCAGGAGCCGGCCACCGCGATCCGCATTACGAGCGCGACGGCATTCGATACCCGCGCGGGCTGGTTCGTTGGACGGTTCGCGACAACGTCGTCGTGTTCCTGAACCTCGTGGCGGAACGAAAGGTGCAGATCACACCGCTGATTTCGGAGCGCCTTCCGCTCGAACGCGCTGCGGCGGCATTTGAGAAAATCCAACGCTCGCGCAACGCCGTCATCGGCGCGGTGCTGGCGATCTGACAATCAATTCCAATCGAGAAGGTTTCATGGCAGAGAAGATTATCCAGGCAATTCGCGGAATGGACGATGTGTTGCCCGCGGGTGCAAGCAGTGTTGTGTACGAATCGAAGCGCTGGACAGTGCTGCGCCGCCGCTACAGCGAGTGGGCGGAACTGCACGGCTACCGCTATATCGAAACGCCCGTCGTCGAGTACACCGAGTTGTTCAAGCGCACGTCCGGAGCGACCAGCGATATCGTGTCGAAGGAAATGTACACCTTTGAGGACCAGGGCGGTCGGTCGTTGTCGCTTCGCCCGGAAGGTTCGGCATCGGTTTGTCGCGCCGTCGTGCAGCACGGCCTTGCCGCCAGCGGCAGCGGGCTGAAGTACTACTACATCGCGCCGATGTTCCGCAGCGAACGCCCGCAGCGAGGGCGCTATCGCCAGCACACGCAGGTTGGCCTGGAAGTTTTTCGCGAAACCGATCCGACGGCGGATGCCGAAGTCATCGCCGTGCTACACGGTTTCTTCAAACGGCTTGGTCTCGACCGGTTGACCGTTCACATCAATAGCGTCGGTTCGCCCGCATGCCGTCCGGCGTATCGCGATAAGCTGATCGCTTATTTGCAGAAGTACTCCGACAAGCTGAGCGAAGATTCGCGCCGCCGATTGGACGTGAATCCGATGCGTATTTTGGATTCGAAGGACGAGGGCGATCAGGAAATCGTGGCCGGTGCGCCGATGATGTTGGATCACCTGGACGACGATTGCGCCGAGCACTTCGCGGGTGTCCGCACGGCGCTCGACAAGATGGGCGTGCCCTACGAAATCAATCCGAAGCTTGTGCGCGGGCTGGACTACTATACGAAGACGGCGTTTGAAGTGACGTGCGATTCGCTCGATGGCGCCATCAAGGTCATCGGTGGCGGCGGGCGCTATGATGGGCTGGTCGAGCAGATCGGCGGGCCACCGACGCCGGCGGTCGGATTTGGCTCCGGCATCGAACGCGTCATGCTTGCGCTGGATAGCCAGGGGATCGTTCTGGAAGACGAGCCGCGCCCCGTGACGTACATCGCCTACCTGGGCGAAGACGTGAAGTTCGATGCGTTGGCCGTGGCGGAAAACCTGCGTCGCGAAGGCATCGAAGTGGAATTCCCGTATCGTTCGCGCGCGCTCGGCAAGCAACTGACCGCGGCCGCGAAGTCCGGTGCGCGCTTTGTCGCGATCATCGGCGGCGAAGAGTGGGAGCGCGGTGAAGTCGGGCTGAAGGACCTCGTGACGCGCGATCAACGGCCGGTGGCTTTGGAGAAGTTGGCCGCCGCCATTCAATCGGCGCCGAATGCCAATTCGCCCATGCTCTAGTCCGCCAAGTCTGGCAGGATTCTTGATTCGGACTCGGGCAGGAGGCGTTGCCTGATGGACGAAAAGACGAAGAAGTGGCTGGCGATCGGCGGGATGTCCTTCGGGGGCACGGTGCTGATCGGATTGGCGACGCTGGCCCTTGTCGGCGTGATCGTCATGCGTGTGTTGACGGCGTCCGGCGTGATCGAAGGCTACCTTCCCAAGCCGAAGGTCGACAAGGCGGAGATTGGTCCGCAGGTCAATCTGGACTGGACCGTTCAGTCCATCACGGGCGACACATACCCGTTCGAGGCTGCTCGCGGGAAAGTGATCTTCATCAACTTCTGGGCAACATGGTGTCCGCCATGCCGCGCAGAAATGCCGAGCATTCAGCGCCTTTATGACGAGCTGAAGGACGAGAAGATTCGCTTCTTCATGGTCTCCAATGAGGACTATCGGACCGTCACGGACTTCATCACGGAAAAAGGGTACACATTCCCTGTCTACACTATCGATCAGGCCCCACCCGAAGAATTCATCACCCAAGGCATCCCCGCCACGTTCGTGATCAGCCCAGACGGGGAATTGATCATGACCCACGTCGGCGCCGCCAAATGGGACGACCCGGAGGTCGTGCAATTGCTGCGGGACCTGATGCCGTAGCACCGAACCAAGACAGAATTCACCACAGAGGCACGAAGGACACGAAGTTGAGATCTTGCTTCGTGCTCTTCGTGCCTTCGTGGTGCTCTCCTATTGTTCTTCCTAAAACAGCCCATCCCGTTCAGGTGGCCGCGCCAGCCATTGGCGCAAGGCTGAGAGGCGTTCATCGCTTTGGGCGTTCTGCACAGCCATGCGGAGTGCCCGGTGGCTGCCGAGCAGGATGACGAGTTTCTTGCCTCGCGTGATTCCCGTGTAGAGCAGGTTGCGGCGCAGCATGATGAAGTGTTGCGTGTGCACAATCATCACGACGGCGGGATACTCGCTGCCTTGCGATTTGTGAACCGTCATCGCGTAAGCGAGCGAAAGCTGATCGGCTTCCTCCCAGCGATATTCCACCGGGCGTTTGCCGAACAGAATGCGCAACGTCATGGACTCGCGAGAAATCGACGTGATGCGCCCGACATCGCCGTTGAACACTTCGAGGTCGTAATTGTTGCGCGTTTGAAGCACTTTGTCGCCGACGCGAAGATTCATGCCGCCAATATTGAGTGGGGCAGAATCGGGATTGAGAGTTTGCTGCAGAACCTGGTTCAACTCGTTCGTGCCCAGCCCACCGCGCCGCATCGGCGTCAGGACCTGAACATCCTCGACAGGATTGAAGTTGAACTTCTGCGGAATGCGGCGCGTGACGACCTCGATCAGCACATCGCGCAATTCCATCGGATCGTCGCGCTGGACAAAGAAGAAATCAGACTTCTCGCGCTGATCGTCCGTGCGTGGGATTAAGGGATACTGCCCTTCGTTGATGCGGTGCGAGTTGACGATGATGGCGCTGCGTTTTGCCTGGCGGAATATCGTGTCGAGTCGCGTGGTGCGAATGCGTCCGCTCTCGATCAGGTCGCCAAGGAAGTTGCCCGCGCCAACGCTTGGCAACTGATCCTTGTCGCCGACAAACACGACGGTCGCGCCGGGTTTCAGCGCTCCGAGCAAGTGATACCCGAGTGGGATGTCGAGCATTGAGCTCTCATCGACGATCAGCAGATCGACCTCAAGCGGTGTGTCCGGGCCGTACTGAAAGCGGTGCGTCTGTGGTTGGAACTTCAGCAGGCGATGAATCGTGCATGCGTCGTGGCGCGTTGTTTCGGAGAGCCGTTGGGCCGCGCGGCCGGTGGGGGAGCAGAGCGCCACGCGCACATTTTCGTCGCGCACGACGTGCAGCAGCGCACGCACGAGCGTTGTCTTGCCCGTGCCGGGGCCGCCGGTGATGACGCTGACGCCGCCTTCGAGAACGGAGTGAATCGCCTGGCGCTGCATCGGTGCGAGTCCGAATCGAAAGCGTTCCTCAAACTCATCGATGCGGCGGCCAATGTGGCTCGGGTCGACAACGGGACGCGCGGTACTGATCAGTCCATTCAGCAGGCGAGCCGCACCGGATTCAGATAAGTAGAGGCTCTGCAGGAAGACCGCATCCTGTCCCTCCGGTAGAGCAAGCCGTCGGATCAACTGTGCGCGTTGCGCTTCGTCCGCGAAGACCTGCTCGACCAACGTGGCATCCACAGCGAGCAATTCGGTCGCGTCACTGATCAACTTCTCAACCGTCACATACGTGTGACCTTCATCCGATGCGCGCGACAGCAGATGCACCAGCCCGGCGCGCACGCGGTCCGGTGAATCGCGTGCAATGCCGATGTTCGATGCCATCTGATCCGCAGTGACGAATCCGATTCCGCTGACTTCGATTCCAGCGCGATAGGGATTCGTGCGCAGGACGCTGGCCGCTTCGTTGCCGTAGTGCTTGAACAGTCGCCGCGCCAGCGCGGGCGAGATGTTGTGGCTTTGCAGGAACATCATCACTTCGTGCGTTTGGCGGTGAGACTCCCAGGCAGCACCGACGGCTTCGGCGCGCTTGCGACCGAGACCCTGGACTTCGCGCAAGCGCTCTGGCGCGTGCTCGAGAATGTCGAGCGTCTCTTCACCGAAGTGATCGACGATGCGCTTCGCGTAGGCCTTTCCGATTCCTTTGACGAGACCGCTGCCCAGGTAGGCGTGCATCATTTCCGTGTTGGTCGGCATGATCGGAACGTAGGAGGCAACCTCGAACGTCGGTCCGTGCTGGCGGTGCATCTTCCATTCGCCGTGAATGTGCAGCGGTTCGCCCGCCGCGATGCCCTTCAACGCGCCGGTGATGGAGATCAGGTCCTCCTCGTTTTCCGGTCGGAAGCGGGCCACCTGGAACAGCCCGTCGTCAGAGGCATAGACGATGCGCGCGACTGTGCCTTTGAACTCCGTCTCGGAACGGAGCTGCTGGAAGACATCGGGGGGCTTTTGTCGGCGGCGCCAATCTGACATGGCGGCAGTTTTCCGCGGGGTCGAGAGTGCGTCAATGGGTGGTATTGTCGCAGTCGTATGCTGGATTTACAGGGAACGGCGGATTTCGTGCGGTTGGGAAAAAGGCTAAGGCCAACGATTTCAAATGTATGCTGTATTGGTATGAAGGTCGCAGAGGCTTTCTCCAGGCGCACTCTCGCGCCACACCGCAAAGGAGCACTTAAGATGAAGACAACGCGTTTCGGGCAGACCCTTGCCCTGTTTGCAGCACTCTGTTTCGCGATCGCCACTGCCGGCCCGGCCGTTGCCGAAGGCGGCGAGCACATGGAGGGTGGCATGGGCCACATGGAGCATATGGAGCACAAGAAGGACGACATGAAGGCGGACGCCCACGCCGAAATGGCCAAGCACAAGGCCGCCGTCTATCCCCTCGACTACTGCATCGTCAGCGGTGAGAAGCTCGGCAGCATGGGCGAACCCGTGGAGATGAACTACGAGGGGCGCGACATCCAGTTGTGCTGTAACGGTTGCGTGAAGTCCTTCAAGGCCGACCCCGCCAAATACATCGAGAAGCTGGACGCTGCGATCATCGCGCAGCAGAAGGACAATTATCCCCTGAAGACGTGCGTCGTCAGCGGCGAGGAACTTGGCAGCATGGGCGAGCCCTTGATGCGTGTCTACGACAACCGGCTGGTGGAGTTCTGCTGCGGCGGGTGCATCAAGACGTTTGAAGCCGATCCCGAGGCCTACTTCGAAAAGATCGACAATGCCGTGATTGCGCAGCAGAAGGACAGCTATCCCCTGAAGACGTGCGTGGTCACCGGCGAGCCGCTGCCGGCCGAACCCATCATGGTCGTGAGTGGCACGCAGTTGGTGGAGCTGTGCTGCCCGGCTTGCAAGAAGGCCGTTAAGGCCGATCCGGCGAAGTACGTGGCGAAGATCCATGAAGCTGCCGAGGCTAAGAAGGAAGGCGGGATGTAATCCGCGTCCGTTGGGAAACTCTACTTTCTTGAACACGCCCCGGCCTTGATTGGCCGGGGCGTGTACTTGTTAGGGGACCCTGTTCGCCCCCTCCGGGGACGTCTTCGCTTGCTTCCTCAACCACGGGTTCCCTCCCTTCCTCCCGCGCGCTTCGCGCTTCGTCGGACGAGACGGTCGGTCACCCGTGGCCATTCAACTTGGCCGCCCTTCGGGCGACCCATTGAGCACCGAACATCGGCACTTCATCGCCAGAAACTGGAGATCGATCGCAATTGCCTTCGAAGCACCTGCTCAGGGCTTCGGGTCGATTAGCCGAGAGATCGTTGAACGCCATGGACCGGGCCTCCGAAGGAGGCTCACCTGAATGGCCCTGGGCGACCATTGGGAGCCCAGGGTTATCGGGACTGCGATCCGGTCCCCGAAGGGGGCAAAGGCATAAAGCTCCAACTCCTTGCGCATTCCCCCCACGCCTCGCCGGGCTTGACGGCGTCGCGCGTTGTGCGCTCCCTTCGAGGACATGGAAGACGCCACAGCCATCACTGAGACTCAGCCCGTCGCGCTTCGGCGCACATCGTGGCGGACGCGCTATCCAGCGCTCGCGCGCTTCACGCGCAGCGCCGTGGCCGTGGTTGCGCTCGTCGGCATCCTCGCCATTATCCTGATCGCTGTCCTCGGGCCGATGGTCTGGCACTTTGACGCCAACACGATCGACGAAGAATTGATGGGCTCGCCCCAGGGGCCCTCCTGGACCCACCCGATGGGCACGGACATCCTGGGGCGCGACGTGATGGCTCGCGTGCTAGTCGGTGCGCGGATCAGCCTCGCCGTCGGAATCGTCTCGATGCTGATCAACCTGGTGATCGGAGTCGGGATCGGAACGCTGGCGGCGTGGTTCGGCGGATGGATCGATACCGTGCTGATGCGGATGGTCGATGCGCTGTACAGCATCCCGATTCTGCTGATCGTGATTATCCTGCAGGTCTTTGTGAAGCCGCTGATTGAGAAAGCGATCCCGCCGGATGCCGATGTGCCGCTATTGCTTACGCCGGACCTCGTCAGCATCTACCTGGCGCTCGGCGTGGCGAACTGGCTGACGATGGCGCGCCTGTCGCGCAGCGAAGTGCTCAACCAGAAGGGGCGCGACTACGTCTCGGCGATCCGATCGCTGGGCGCGGGTCAGCCGCGGATTCTGCTGCGACATGTGCTGCCGAACTCGATGGCGCCGCTGCTCGTTGCGGCAACGCTCGCGATTCCCGAAGCCATCTTTATAGAAAGCTTCCTCGCCTTCATCGGCCTGGGCGTTTCGGCTCCGCAGGCCTCCTGGGGCACGCTGGCCTCCGACGCTCTGCAAAGCCTCGACGTCTCGCCGCACCTACTGATCTTCCCCGCCATCGCCATCAGCCTGACGATGCTGTGCTTCAACCTGTTCGGCGACGGCCTGAGGGACGCGCTGGACCCATCGGCATCGAAGTAGGGGAGCGACTCATGTCCGGGAAAATGGTACTTGGGATTTCCGTTTGCTGCCTCGGGATTCTGGTCTTTCTGTCTCGCGCGGGGTGCATTGGCAACTCCCTTGTTCATCCTATCTCAATCACCGACCGACACATGGAAATCGTCAAAGGTGTCTTTGACCTGGAGGAACTGCCCGCCTCCGTTGTGGTGGAGCGGGCAAAAGGGATCACGGAGGCGACCGGAGTTATTATCATCTACACGATCAAGCTCGACCCTCGTGACCTGAAGGAGCTGACGCGTAACGTCGAGGTTCAGGAAAGGGAGTACGATTATGGAGAGTTAATCGGTGAAATCTCAAACGACCGCGCGATAACTTGGGTGTATGAGGGCTACAACGAGTTGAGTAAAGCCTACCTTATCGGAACCCGCCCCGACCGCCGACGCGGAGCGTATTGGCTCGTGGAGGATGAAGATCGACTTACGATGTATCTGCTTTATCCTTAGCAGATAGCTAAAACTGAAAGTAGATAAACGGCGTCACGCCCAGGGGTGAGAAGTAGTATACGCACAGCAGGGCAAGGAAGGCTAGGGCGAGGTGGGGGACTCGTTCGAAGGAAAGGTCCTGGATGTGCACGTGTCGGTATTCTCCCAGGTAGTGACTGAAGATCACAAGCGGCAGGACGATCAGAACGAGCGGCGTGAAATACCATTCGAGGAATCCGAAGTTGTTCAGGCCGAACATTCCGGAAATCATCAGCAGCGATTGTGAGAAATCGGGGCTGCGGAAGAACACCCACGTGCAAAGCACGAAAACGAAAGTTCCTGTCCATCCGATGACGGCGCCGATCTTGCCGGGCAGCAGAGGTCCTTTCCCCCAGATCTCCATCTTCAGTTTGTGAAGAACCAGCGCAATTCCGTGCAGGATTCCCCACATGACGAAATTCCACGAGGCCCCGTGCCAGAGGCCGCCGAGCGTCATGGTCGTCATCAGATTAATATAAGTTCGGCGGCGCCCTTTGCGATTACCTCCGAGCGGAATATACAAATAGTCCCGTAGCCACGTGGAGAGCGAGATGTGCCACCGGCGCCAGAACTCCGTGATGTTTGTTGAAACATACGGCATTCGGAAGTTGATACCGAGATCGAACCCCAGCATTCGCGCGGCTCCGATGGCCATGTCGGAGTAGCCGGAGAAGTCGCAGTAAATCTGGATCGCATAGGCAATCATGATCAGCCAGAGCGTGCCGGAACTCCAGACCTGGTAATTGTGAAAACCGGGATCGACAAACATCGCCATCCGGTCTGCGATCAGGACTTTCTTGACGAGACCGAGCAAGAAGCACTTTGCGCCCGTGGAGAGATTCTCTCGCTTCAGTGCAATGGGATGATTGAGCTGCGGAAGGAAATCGGCGGCACGCACAATTGGGCCTGCCACCAACTGGGGAAAGAAAGCGACAAAGAGTGCAAAGTCGATAAAGGCGGGCTTGTTCTTAATCTTTCCAAAGTAGACATCAATGGAGTAACTCATCGTCTGGAAAGTATAAAACGAAATCCCGACCGGCAGGATAATGTCGAGATTCGACACGCCGACACCGAATCCGCTCAGGATTTCATTGGCTGAGTCGACGAAGAAATTGAAGTACTTGAAGAAGCCGAGCAGGCCGAGATTCGTTGCCAGGCTGATCGCGAGAACACGCTTGCGGTGGGTACCATTCGGGTGATTCAGCAAATAGCCGCCGGCCAGAAAGTCGACGATCGTCGAGAAGAGGATCAGCCCCAGGAATCTCCAGTCCCAGTAGCCGTAGAAATAGTAACTTGCCGCGAGCAGGAAGAGTTTCTTCTGTCGATTCGACCGAAGAAGAAATGTCACCAGCAGGACGACTGCGAAGAAGATATAGAAGGCGAGACTGGAAAAGATCACGGGGCTGCCGGAGCCTCCCGGTTAATGATCGGTTCCAGCGCCTGCGCCAGCGCATCGGCGATGAGCGCGTGCCCGCGCGGATTCAAATGACCTGTCGCCGGATTATGGCGACTGAAGCCTCGTCCAAACTCCTGGTCGGAGGCGTATAGCCCGTAGAAGCTCGCCTGGCGAACGTACGTAAGATGATGCTTCTTTGCCAGCGCTCGATACACTCGCCGCTGTTCCTGCTCGATCGGCGGTGGTTCGATCGCGATTCCGTTCGAGTTCACGGCCGGGTAGCCGGGAACGTCGAGGAGCACCACGGGAACCGGGAAGCGCGCGGCCAGTTCCCGCAACTCCCAATCCGCGCGATCTCGCTCGATCTGCGGGACTTCGGGCGACTTGACTTCGGGTTTCCCCTCTTTCTTCGGGGGCGCGTCCTGCTTCTGGCCTAGATAGAGTTTCAATCGGAAGAGCCCGTACCTGGCGAGCGCAGAGTGGCAGTACAAGGGTCCAAGGATCGGGTTCGTCAGCACTCGGCCGCCGCTCGGGTCATTCTGTACAAGGTGGATGTCTTTGCCTTCGCCGGCGATTTCCCAGAAGCCCTGGCCCTTGCCGATGGCGTTCGACGTCAGATCCCGCCACGCCGCCTGAACGACGACCAGATCGGGGTCGAGTTTCTCCTCGAAGAACGCCGCATTCCCCAGCACATCCGGCATCGACCACCCGCTTGACCCGGCGTTGACGACCTGGACGCCGGGGTGCGCTTCACGCAGGCGCTGCTCCAATTGGTTGCAGAACGTCACCTCGTCGCGCACCTGCATCGCTTCGGTGATGGAATCGCCAATTACGAGAATGCGGAACCCGCCGTCGGGCACAGGAGGAATGTGCCCACCTCGCCAGCCGTATTGCCCGGCGCGCGACACCCCGTAGCCCTCGGTCCCATCGATCAGCAGGGAGCCCTCGCGGGCGATCCACCCGAGGTTCGGATCCAGCCGAAGAGGAATCGGGTACGTCACCGCCAGGCGCAGGATGACTTCCATCACAGCGAGAGCCAGCACTGCCGCAGCGAGGACCTTCAGAATCTTGGAGAGCTTCTTCTTCACGCCGTGCTGCCCGTCCCCCTTGTCGCAGAAATCGTGGGCTCATACCAGCCCCCCAAGCCGGACCGCAACGGCGATCATCCAGTGGTTCGGGACGCGTGGCTTCAGGTCGCCGCCCCTTTTCTCCCTTGCCTGAGGCACGCGTCTTGCCCATCCTCCCCGCGCTATGGGCCGTGAGAGCATTTCCAGACTTCTGCTGATCAATCCGCCGACGGGGCTGTACCGCCGGGACGATCGTTGCCAGTGTACGGTCGAAGACCAGACCGTTCAGATCGTCTTTCCGCCGATGGATCTGGCGATGGCGGCCGCCTGTGCGGAGCGCAAGGGCGTGGAGTGCCGCATCGAGGACTATCCCGCCACGGGGCGCGGTTGGGACGACTATCGCCGCGATCTGGGCGAATTCAAGCCAGATGGACTGGTGGTCAACTCGACCACGGCGACGCTCGATGGCGATCTGCAGACCTGTTTCCTGGCGAAGGAACTCCTCCCTGACATTCTGACGATGGCCAAGGGCGAGACGCTGATCGTCAATGCCGCGACGGTTCTTGTCGACCATCCGGAGCTGGACATCGTCCTGCCGAACGAGGCGGAAGAAGCCGTGGCGGAACTGGCGGGAGGCACGCCGTTCTGTCGCGTGAAGGGCATTCATTTCCGCTCCGACTTGCTGGAGCGCGTTGGCGAGGAGCGCGAGGATTCGCTCGTGACGCCGGAGGGCAAGGCCCAAGTGGCGGCGCGGAAGCGTAAGCGCTTACCGCCTGAGACACCCGCCGCAATCCAGGCCGGCGCCGAGGCCCAGGCGGTGTACTTCACGGGAAAGCGCGACCTGCAGCAGGATCTCGACGGTCTTCCGTTGCCCGCGCGGCATTTGCTGAAGAACGAAGTCTACACCTCGCCCGAGACCGGCAATCCACTGACGGTCGTGCACGGCAATCGCGGCTGCCCATCGGCGTGCATCTACTGCCCGGCCGGCGTTTTGACAGATTTCACGGTTCGCGCGCGCAAGCCGGAGAACATCGTCGCGGAGTTGAAAGAATGCGTGGAGAAGTACGGCCTGCGCGAGTTCCTCTTCCACGGCGATACGTTTACGATCAATAAGCGCTGGCTGCTGGAGCTGTGTAACGGCATCGTGGATGCCGGGCTGGATATTCACTGGGGCTGCAACAGCCGTGTGGATACGATCGATGACGAGCGCGCCGCGGCGATGAAGCGCGCCGGCTGCTGGGTCGTGGCGTTCGGAATCGAGAGCGGCGACCAGGACATGCTGGATCGTATGAAGAAAAACGCGACGTTGGATCAGGCGCGCGAAGCGATCGCCGTCTGCAAGCGCAACGGCCTGCGGACGCACGCATTTATGGTGATCGGCCTGCCGTGGGAGACGGACGAGACGCTCGAACGCACTTACCAATTTCTGCGCGAGTTGAATCCGGATTTCTTCGACTTCAACATCGCGACGCCGTTGCCCGGGACTGAACTGCACGAAATCGCCGTGCGCGAGAAGTTGTTCGAGCAGGATTACGACCCGGCGCGGGCCGGCTATGCGACCGGTGGCGTCCAGACGCTGTCGGGGATTTCCAGCGCCGACCTGGTGAAGTGGCGGCGCGAACATCTGCTGAAGATGTACCTGCGCCCCACTTATATCGGGCGGATGCTGGTGCGCGCCGGCGGCCCGAAGAACACCCTGCAGTACATCAAGGCCGGCGCCCGCCGGCTGCGCCAGCTCACGGCTCGATCGAAGCCCGAAGCGGCGGAGTCTTCCGCCTCCTCCTGAGTGCCTCGCCCTCACTCTTCTATGCAAAAATAGGCATTTCGTGCCCCATAGCGCTTGATTCGGCCGAATATTGCGCTTATGCATGAGTTGTATCGCACTTGGGATTCTCCGATCGGCAGTTCCTTCGCGGAGCTGTCCAATCTTTGTGGGCTTCAGAAAGCGATTCCGATGAATGCCCAGACGCGTTCCATTCTCATCGGTGCAGGTCGAGTCACCGTCATCTACGCGATTGTCGGCGCGCTGTGGATATTCTTTTCGGACTCCGCCCTCGAACTCTACTTCAAGGACGCCGAGAGTCTCAGCATGGCCCAGACGTACAAGGGCTGGGCTTACATCGCTGCGACTGCAGGTTTGCTGTTCCTGCTGATTCACCGAGAGCTGACGCGCTACACGATGCTTCGCGACAAGGCCCGTCGCGAGGAGGAGAAGCTCTCCGCCCAGATTCTCGATTCCGAGCAGGCGCTGCACGCCAGCGAGCGCAAGTTCCGTGCGATCTTCGAGGCCGCGCCGGTCGGCGTGGTGACCGTGCGGAGCGATCGCACAATCGGCATCGGCAACCCGGCCATGGCAAAGATGCTGGGCTACAAGGTCGGCGAATTGGAAGGGAAGCACATCCGGGAGATTACGCATCCCGACGACCTGGAAGAGGATGGGCGCCTGTATGCAGAGCTGGCGGCCGGTAAGCGGACTCAATACAGCATGGAAAAGCGCTACATGCGAAGTGACGGGGGATTTGTCCCGACGTTCTTGACGGTGGCGTCGATCCGAGGCAACGAGGGCAAGTACCTCTTCGCCGTCGGCATTGCGCAAGACATCACCGAGTTGAAGCAGCGGCAGGAGGAGATTCGCCAACTGAACGAGGACCTGGAACAAAAGGTCGAGGATCGCACGTGGCAGTTGCAGTTGGCGAACCGCGAGTTGGAAGCCTTCTCCTACTCCGTTTCCCACGATCTGCGGGCGCCGCTGGACGCGATCGAGGGCTTCGGCAAGGCCGTCCTCGAGGATCACGGACCCAAGATCGGCAGCAAGGGGCTCGACTATCTGAATCGCATCCTGAGTTCGACGACTCACATGCGGCGGCTGATCGACGATCTTTTGCTGCTGTCCCGAACGTCTCGGCAACAGATGGACATGTGTGAAACGGACTTGTCGAGTATTGCTCGCGGGGTTTTCGAAGAGCTTCGTCGGCGGGACTCGACGCGGGATGTCCAGTGTTTAGTGCAGGGCGGCCTTGTGGGCCGGGCCGATCCGGGGCTGATGCGCGTGCTGCTGGAAAACCTGATCGGGAACGCCTGGAAGTTCACGACCAAGAGCGGCGAGACTCGGATTGAGTTCGGGCGATGCGATTCGCTGCCCGACGGGCTTGAAAATCCATCCGGGGTATGCGCATACTTCGTGGCCGACAATGGAGTTGGCTTCGATATGGATCTTTCGGACCGGCTTTTCACACCGTTTCAGCGCCTGCACAGGGAGGCCGATTTCCCCGGCACGGGGATCGGGTTGGCCACGGCTCAACGTGTTGTCACCCGGCACGGGGGAGAGATTATCGCGCGCAGCAAACCGGGAGAAGGTGCGACATTCTATTTCACACTGCCTGACGGGCGGTCATGAGGGGAGTCTGATGAAGAGGTGCGAGCGGCTCAGGGGCCACGGAGAGGCGGGCCATCCATAATGTCCGACAAGATTCGAGCATTGATCATCGAGGATTCCGAGAACGATCTCCTTCTTCTGCTGCGTGCGCTCGAGAAGGCCGAGTTGAACATCGACCACCAGCACGTCATGACTGCCGATGAAGTGAAGGAAGCCATGTCCGAGGAGTGGGATGTTATTCTCGCGGACTACCGGCTGGAAGATTACGACGGGCTCGATGCGCTCAAGATCGTTCGTGAGAAGAATGAAGACGTTCCATTTATTCTGGTGTCGCGGACAATCGGCGACGAGCGTGCCGTGGAAGCGATGCAGGCCGGCGTGCAGGACTATGTTCTGAAAGAGAACCTGATTCGCCTGGCGCCGGCGATCCAGCGCGAGGTGCGCGAAGCACGCAGCCGCCGGAATCGCCGCATCGCAGAGGAAGCACTGCTCGATCGAACGCGCCAGTTGCAGGCTATCGTCGACACGACGCCCGACTTGATCGCCCGCTACGATCGCCAGTTACGGCACCTCTTCGTGAATCAGGCGACCTGCGAAGCGACCGGGATTCCGTTTGAGGACTTCATTGGTCGAACCAGCGACGAGCTGGAGATGAAGCCGGAATTGATCAAGAGATGGAATGCGAGCCTGAAGGCCGTCTTCCGTTCCGGCAAGCCGCGCCGACTGAGTTTCGCGTACGAACTACCGGATGGCGTTCATTACTACGAGACGTTGATTGCGCCGGAGATCGTGAAGGACAGCAAGATCCAGACGCTGATCTGCAACACGCGCGACATGACGCGCGAGGTTGCCCTGCAGACGCAACTGCGCCAGGCGCAGAAGATGCAGGCCATCGGTCAGCTGGCCGGCGGAATCGCGCACGACTTCAACAACTTGCTGCAGGTCATCGGCGGCAATGTCGAACTCGTCATCGACGAAACCGGACCCGCCTCGCCCGTTGCAGAAAACCTGCGTGAGATTTCGCGGGCGACGAAGCGCGCTACAAACCTTGTGCGCCAGCTTCTGATCTTCAGCCGACGGGATGAGCTCGAGTTGAGTGAACTCGACCTTTCTCAGTACCTGCCGCAGTGTTTGCTGCTGATTCGTCGCGTGATTGGCGACCACATTGAACTCGAAAGCGAAATCGAAGACGGGCTGCATCGCGTTTCCGCAGATCCGGGTCAGATCGAACAGGTCTTGATGAACCTTTGCATCAACTCGCGCGATGCGATGCCCAACGGTGGGACCTTGTCCGTGAGCTTGCAGAATTGTGTGATGAGTGAACTGAATGCCGAGCGTCGTGCGAATGCACGGCCTGGAGCCCATGTTCGGCTGCGCGTTTCGGACACCGGGTGCGGCATTCCGAAGAAGAACCTAGACCGCGTTTTCGAGCCTTTCTTCACGACGAAGGAAACGGGATGGGGAACCGGCCTTGGACTCGCGACGGTTTACGGAATTGTCGAGCGGCACGGTGGCTTTATCGAGGTGAATAGCACTGTCGGCGAAGGTGCTACGTTCGATATTTATCTCCCCGCGCACACATCGTCGCAGCGGCAGAGCAAGGATCCGCGATTCGATCATGAACCGCAGCCCGGCGAAGGCCGGTGCGTGTTGCTGGCGGAAGACGATGACCAGGTGCGGCGTCTGGCTCGGTCAATCCTGGAGCGCGGCGGCTACGAAGTCATCGAAGCACGCGACGGTGAAGAAGCGATCGCGCTCTTCGAAAAGACCGCGGCGGCATTCGATTTCGCAGTTGTCGATGTGATGATGCCCAAGAAGAACGGAGACGAAGTCTATCGCGCCATTCGGGCTATTCGTTCGCGATTGCCGGTGCTCTTCACAACAGGATTCGATAACGAAGTGATTGAGCGGCAGCATCTCCCGGAGGACCAGGCGGCATTGCTGCCGAAGCCGTATTCCTCGAAGAAGCTGTTGGCGATGATCGAGAGTCTCTTGTCCGATCAGTGATCGCGCCGAGGATCGAGTGCGTCGCGGACGCCTTCGCCCACAAGGTTAAAGCACGTCACCGTCAGGAAGATTGCGAAGCCCGGGAACACGGTCAGCCACCACGTTCCCTGCACATCGTTGCGCCCGTTATTCAGCAGATCGCCCCAGGAGGCCATCGGTTGCGGCACGCCGAAGCTGAGGAATGACAGCGCCGATTCCACCAGAATCGATCCCGCGATACCGAAGCTGATCATTACGAGGATCGGCCCGAGGGCGTTCGGCAAAATGTGCAGGAAGATGATGCGCATGTTCGAACCGCCGAGTCCGCGAACGGCCTGCACGAAGTCCTGGTTCACAATACGCAGGAATTCACCGCGCTGGAGACGCGCCACGCCAGTCCACCACACAAGTCCTAATGCCGCCATGATGTTGAAGATGCTCGGTTTCAGATAGGCTTGAACGGCAAGGATCAGGAACAGCACAGGGAAACACAGGACGATCTCGATCAGGCGCGAGATGATCAGGTCGGCCCAGCCGCCATAATATCCCGCCAACGCTCCGAGAATGATTCCGATCGTGACGTAGATCGACACCGCCACGATGCCGATCAACATCGAAATACGCGCGCCGTAGACCATGCGAGACAGCACATCGCGCCCGTTCGTATCGGTGCCCAGAACATGGTAGTGCTGGTTGTCGACGTACTCGGCCTTCGGCAGCAGGAAGGTCGGCGCCTGGCGATTTTCGGCGGTCAGGTTTTCATTCTCGCCGTATGGCACCATCGTGCGGACAACGCTCCATCCAGAGTCCTTGAACTCTTGCGACTCGATCAGTCGGCGATAGGGGTATGTGTCCTGCACAGGCGGCCAGATCATCATCCAGATGGTTGCGCAAATCGCCGTTGGAATCGCCACGGCGAGCATGAAACGCCATGCTTTCTTGAAGCGCTTTCGATTGAACCACATGATGTGGAAGAAGATGTAGAGGAAGATGAAAATGATCTCCCCGGGCGTCAGTGTTCGCGTGGCGGGGAAGCGTTTCTGTGGAACGAGTTCGACGTTCGAGTAGTCGAACTCCTCCTCGAATGAGGCGAGTGCTGTCTGGTAGGTTTCTTCGCCACCGTTGGAAGGCGCGCGGAAGTAAGCCGCAATCTGTCCGGAGAGCTCGTGCAGGCGACCGTGCTTGTCCGTCTTCAGATGATTCTCGATGCGATCGAACGTGTCTTCCATCCCTGAAACGAGACTGCGGATTTCGGACTCATCTCCCTTGGCAAGCGCAGCGTCCATGCGTTGTGCATAGTCGAGAATGACAAAGTAATTCTCATCGTAGTCATCGAGGAAAATCGCCTTCACGTACAGAGGGCGCGAGTTGGCGATCAATGGGCAGAACACACCGATCGTGGCGACCAGCCACGCGATCAGCAGGCCAAACATGGCGAGTCGATTACGACGGAAATCCTGCCCCACCAATTCCCAATAGGATCGCGGCGAGCCAGGCCCTTGGGGCTTCTGCTCGGGGGTTTCCTGGGGAGTTTTCGTTTCCTCAGTCAATGCAGTACCTCACTCGTATTTGATCCGCGGATCGGCCAGCGCATAGGACAGGTCGGCGATCAGAATACCCACCAGCGTCAGCGCGGCCGAGAACACCAGAATCGCGTTCACAACGGGATAGTCGCGATAGAGAATCGCTTCGAAAGACAGGAGCCCCATACCTGGAATCGAGAAGATCGATTCGATAATGATGGAGCCCGCAAAGAGCTGCGGCAGCAACGTTGCCGACAGCGTGATGATCGGAATCAAGGAGTTGCGCAGGACGTGCTTGAAGATCACAACGCGCGGGTGCAGGCCCTTTGCTTCGGCCGTGCGCACGTAGTCCTGACTGATTGACTCGAGCATGGAACTGCGCATTTGGCGAGACAGGAAGGCGAGGCTGCCGTACGTCAGCGATGTGACAGGCAGGATCAGGTGCAGGATCAGATCTTTGATGGCCTGTGGGTCGGCAGTGCGCCAATCGAGTCCTTCGCTGTTCATACCGCGCGTTGGAAAGAGCTCCGGCCACTCGCCGCCCCAGGGCGTTGGCCCGCCAGTCAGCGTCAGCAGCAGCATCTGAGCGACCCAGAACGTCGGCAGCGCGTAGAGAACGAACAGCGCGACGGTCACCAGCTTATCCGTGCCGGAACCGCGTTTGACGGCGGAGAAGATCCCCAGCGGGATCGAAATCAGGTACGAGAAGAAGATCGAAAGTCCCGCCAGCATCACCGACACGGGAATGCGCTCCAGCATCAGGCGCGTGACCGAACGTTTGTGCTTGTAGGAGGTCCCGAAATCGAACTTCACGACCTGGGCAGTCCACACGCCAAATTGCGTATTCGTCAGAATGTGCATGACATCCTGGAACGTGTTGAAGTCGCGGAAGCGAATGCTCTCGCGATTGTAGAACGTCTTCCAGCGCTGGATGATCTCAGGCTTCTCTTCCTTGAATGCTGCCGGCTGGCTGAGGAAGTTGAAACCCGTCAGGCCGCTGAGCGCATTGTTCGCGCGCAGCACCACGGCGTCGTCCGGCGACTCGAGTCCCTTCACTAAGAGTGGAATCGTGTAGCCACCGAGCTTCTGCACGTCGGTCGCTTCGACGTTGCCATCCAGGTAGCTCTGGACCGTTTGCTCGACCTTGGCAGGTTCGAAACGTTCCTCGTTCTCGTCGTACCACTTCTTCCAGTACGCTAACTGCTCGTCGACGGGCTTCTCGCCGAGACCCTCCGGGCGATGCTGTGCCAACGCCGGCATCAGTTCCACCAGTCGCTGCATGCTTTGCTCGACATCGACTTGCTTGTCGAGATCGTTGGTTGGTTCGAACTCGTGATCGATCGGGCCGTCGACTTTGCTCAAGCGATCGGCCATGTCGAGCGCAGGCTTCATGGCGATTGTGCTAACCATGCGCAGGCGCTTCGACGCATCGTCCTGCCAGAACTTTGAGGGGCGCAGGAAGTCATGTAGCGCGCGGCGCGCCAGAAACTCGCGATCCTCGAAGTTCAGATTGAACAGCATGGGCTTGTCGAGACCCAGCATGCGGCGATTCTGCTCAATCAGGTCCTCGTAGCCGACCGTGCTGCTGGCGGTGGCTTTCTGGCCGACGGCCGCGGGTTCGCCGGGCGTCAGCCGAGTCAGGACGAATGTGATCACCATGATGCCGAACAAGGTGATCAACATCAGGAGCAGACGCTTTATGATATACTGAAACACGCGTTGGCCTCGTGACTGTCAAAGGGTAAAGAAAAGAGGGACGGAGTCGCTTGCGGGCTCCGCCCCTGGAAAACCACGACCTAGTTCTGGGATCGGCGATCGGCGTCCGCCCACCACCATTCGCGGAAGTCGTAGGGATACGTAGAGGGATACAGCTTCACGCCCTGCAGTCCGCGATTGTAGAAGTAGGTCTCGTAGAATCCGTAGAGGAAGCACACCGGCTGGTCTTCGGCGACGAGGCGATGGATCTTGCGCGCCATCTCCCAACGCTCGATCGGGTCGAATGTCTCGCGCATCTGAACCATCAGGTGATCCGCTTCGTCGTTCTGGAAGGAAACGAAGTTGTCGCCCTTGTTCTTGATCTGGCTGGAGTGCCAGATCTGATACGGGTCCGGATCAAGCGCTGTGCCCCAGGCGAAGCGCACGGCGTCGAAGTTCTTCTCGCGAACCTCCTCGCTGAACACCGTCCAGTCGAGTCGCTTGATCGTCACCTTGATGCCGGCCTGCTCGATGTGTTCCTTCACGATGTCGGCAACTTTCTGGTGATAGTCGCGTGCGCTGTGAATCATGTATTGGAACTCGAACGGAACCATCTCGCCGTCGATTTCCTTTTCGATCACACCGTCTTCATCGCGATCCAACCAGCCCGCGCGGCGCAGCATGCGCTTGGCCTTCTCAGGATCGTATGGAACCTGCGGGACGTTCGGATCGTAGCCCGGGCCGCGGCTGTAGAACGGACCGGTGACCAATTCTGCAAGGCCCTTGTGAATGTCGGTGGCAATCTTCTGGCGCGGGATCAACATGTTCAGCGCCATGCGCACGTCCTTGTCCTCGAAGAGCGGGCGGGCGCAGTTCCATCCAACGTACGTGTACAGGAAGCCGTAGCGCTTCGCGCGCACGATGCGTTCCTTGAAATCGTCTGTGTTTGTTTCATCCAGGAACCACTGATCCGGCTCGATGTCCATGTCCGCATCGATGCTGCCCTTCTGCAGTTCCTTCAACGACGCCGTCTTTTCCATAATGATCGCGAAGATGATGCGATCCATGTAGGGCTGATTCGGCTCCCACTTGTGCAGCGATTCGGCGGGCAACTGGCTTCCCCAGAAATTGTCGTTGCGTTCGAGAACGAGCGACGAGCCCTGGTCCCAACTCACGAGCTTGAACGGCCCCGTTCCCAGCGGCTTCGTGCGGAACGGATGCGAGTTGAACGCGTCGCCAAGGGCCTTCTCGTCACCGCCGTATTGATCGGGATTGAAGACGTGGCGCGGCAGCACCGGCAGAATGCCGACGAGAGCGGCAAACTGATTGAAGTATGGTTTGCGGGCCTGGAAGTGAACCGTCGTGCCGTCGTTCTGAACTTCGCACATGGTCACATCTTCCAGGTAATTCCGAATGTGCTGTGCGTTGACGTTCAGGTTCATCGCGATTTCGTAGCTGAACTTCACGTCCTCGCCCGTCAGAGGTTCGCCATCCTGCCATGTCACGCCCGGGCGAATGTGGAAGTAGAACGCGCACTCCTGCTTACGGTAGGGGCGGTCAGTGATCTCGCCGCCGACGCGATCGCGCCATGTGTCGAGGTCGCCCATCTTTACGCGTACGACGTTGTTCTTGTTCGCAGGATCGTAGCCTGTGTTGACTTCGTACGTGGTCGGCATCGTGTTGATTTTGCCGTGATAGGTCGCGCCGCCCCACTTGTCCTTCAGGGTCAGCGAACCGCCTTCGACATCGACGGCTGCGAGATCGTACTTGCTGAATGTGTAGCGCTTGGCGCCGGGGACGAAGGCCACTTCTGAATTCGAATCGTTTTCTTCGCCGAGTTCCAGGAAGATGCCTTCCTGCACCTCGCCGCCCTTCGTCTTCATCAGGTCGGCCTTCTCGAAGGCCCAGGCGGTCCAGGGGAAGTACTCGAGCGTATCGAAGTCCTGCTTCACCAGGTCGTCAAAGATCAGACGCTCGACCAGCGCTTCGGGCTGGCCAGTGCTTGTCATCGGGTTCAGTTCCTGGAAGTCGCTTGGGGACCGCACGCGCAGCACGCCACCGCGAATCGGCTCGGCTTTGCCGCGCATGCCTTCGGGGACATCCGGATTCCACTCGTCGAGGATCGACGGCTTCACGTAATCGCTCAGCTTCGCGGTGCGAACTTCCTCGGCCTGTTCGACAGACTCATCCTCCGTTGCGGCCTCATCGATGACCTGGGGGGAATCGTTCTTGTTCTCGGTCTGTGCGGTGGCTGTCTCGCTGTTGGGACTGTTGCTGGCCTTCTCGCCGCCGCTGCAGCCGATCAGGAAGGAAATGGAAAGCATCGTCAGCAGCGCCACAATCGCCGGGCGCCGCAAAGCTGTCGCGTTCTTGAACATCATGGGTCGTCATCGTCTCCCGAAAAGGATAGGCCGCTGCGCGGTTCGCGAGTCTCGTCGGACACCAACACAGATCACCCCGGGTGTGTGCATTACTCCCGGGACTGGCCTTGAACCCAAAGAGTGTCATTGGGCCGGGGCCCCACTGCAAGCAGGGAATGGCTGGTCGATGGTGGCGGACGCTGTGCCCGACTCGGCTATCGATGCACGCCTTCCAGGAAGTGGGCCAGGATGTGCCCGACGGCGCGGGGCTGTTCCAGGGGCGAAAGGTGGCCACAATCGTCGAGAATGTGGAGTTCGGAGCCCGAGATGGCCGCTGCCATGCGCTCGGATTCCTTCGGCGGCGTCAGCATGTCGTCGTAGCCACACAGGATCATCGTTGGACACCTGATTATCGGGGGCACGGCGTCGTAGTCGCCGCGGGCGGCGATGGCTTGCGTATCCGCCGACATCGTCTCCGGTCCGGCATCGTTGGTCATTGCCAGGACTCGGGCGGCGATTTCCGGATTGGCCGCGTGGCGGGGCGAGAGGATCCGGTTCAGGAACGGCCTCACCACGAGGTCATAGCGACCGCGCTCGCACAGGCGCACGACGGACCGGCGACGTGCCGCTGCCAGGACGGAGTCGCCCTTCGCGGCCGTGTTCATCAGGCAAAGGGCGCGGAGGCGCTCCGGAGCCAGGCGGGCGAATTCGAAACAGACGTAACCGCCCATCGACAGGCCACCGAGGGCGAAGCGGGAGAATCCACAGGCGTCTGCAACAGCTTCGATCCGGCGCGCGGCGGCGGGCAGCGACCCCGCCTGGGCGATTCGAACCACCACCACTCGGAAGCGATCCGTCAGGCAGCCGAGGATAGGCTCAAACAGACGTTCATCGAGAGCAAGGCCCGGCAGCAGGATCACCGGAGGGCCGGATCCACGGTCGGTTAGTATCCAGGATTTCGGGTCCTTGGCGGTCACTTCGAGCCAATCTCCAGGCGAAGTCTTTGCCGACAGCAAACCGCATTCGAGAGTCCGGGACAAGGCTTTCAAGCGGGTTTCCGGCCATGAATTTCAAGCACCGGCCGTGGACTTTGCAAGTCTAGAATTATCAAAGGTTTGCAAGTCAAAAAAGTTGCATTTTCGAGAGCCCCTGGACTTGACAATCGGCGGCTGCCCGCAGAAAGTCATCATGCCTTTGCGCTTGACGGGTCGGGCCTTGTTTTTCCCCCAACATTTTCCAAATCGAAGCGCGAAGTGGCCCAGTCTCGCGGCATCATTGCGAGCTTCGGTCCGAACCCCTCTTGAATCCAGTCCGGAGTTGCTCTGTTGAGTCCTGAGAAGAAAGCGAACAAGAAGAACAAACCAGTCGGCCAGTCCTACGACGAGTCCTCAATCCAAGTCCTGGAAGGGCGCGAAGCGGTCCGCACGCGTCCGGCCATGTACATCTCGAACACGGACTCGCTGGGTCTGCACCACTTGGTCTACGAGATCATCGATAACTCGATCGACGAGGCCCTCGGCGGCTACTGCGACACGATCCAGATAGTCATCCATTACGACAACTCAGTAACAGTTGTCGATAATGGCCGCGGTATCCCTGTGAAGGAACACCCGCAGCAGAAGGGCAAGTCGACCGTCGAGGTCGTGCTGACCATCCTGCACGCGGGCGGCAAGTTCAAGAAGGACGCCTACAAGTACTCCGGCGGCCTTCACGGCGTGGGCGCCGCGGTCGTGAACTTCTTGTCCGAGTGGATGGAAGTCGAGGTGCGTCGTAACGGCGAGACGTTCTTCATGCGATTCGACAACGGCGGCAAGGTGACGAAGCCGCTGGAGGCGATTGGCAAGTCGCGCAAGACCGGCACACGCATCCGCTTCAAGCCCGATCCGACGATCTTCCAGACGATCGAGTTCAACTTCGATACGCTGAGCACGCGCTTCCGCGAGCTTGCCTTCCTGAACCCGGGCATCACGATTTCTATCGAGGACGAGCGCAGCGGCAAATCTCACAGCTATCGCTACACGGGCGGCATCACGGAGTTTGTGCGGCACCTGAACGCCGCGCGCCAACTGGTTCACAAGCCGGTGTACTTCAACCGCGAGCGCGAATATGTGCGCCGCAGCAACAAGGAAGAAGTCACCGACACGATCCAGGTGGAGGTGGCGCTGCAGTACAACGACAGCTACGATACGCGCGAACTGAGTTTCGCGAACTCGATCAACACGCGCGACGGCGGCACGCACCTGACGGGATTCCGCCGCGCGCTGACGACGACGATCAACCGCTACGCGACGAAGAACGATTTGCTGAAGAAGCTGAAGGGCAGCAATTCGCTCTCCGGCGACGACGTGCGCGAAGGCCTCGTCTCCATCATCAGCGTTCGCGTGACTGACCCGCAGTTCGAAGGTCAGAACAAGGGCCGCCTTCTGAACCAGGAAATTCAGGGCGTCGTCGAAGGACTTGTGAACGACGCCATGATGGAGTGGCTGGAAGAGAATCCGCGCGAAGCGAAGAAGATTGTCGAGAAGTCGATCACGGCGGCGCAGGCCCGTGTGGCGGCGCGGCGCGCCCGCGAAATCGTCCGCAAGTCGGCGATGGAAACCGGCGCGTTGCCCGGCAAGCTGGCCGACTGCGCAGAGCGCGATCCGGCAATGGCCGAGCTGTACCTGGTCGAGGGCGATTCCGCCGGCGGCTCCGCCAAGCAGGGACGCGACCGGCACTTCCAGGCGATCCTGCCGCTGCGAGGCAAGATCATCAACGTCGAGAAGGCCCGCATCGATCGCGTGCTTTCCAACGAGGAAATCCGCACGATCATCACGGCGCTCGGCACGGGTATCAAAGAAAACTTCGACGTCTCGAAGTTGCGCTATCACAAGCTGATCATCATGACGGACGCGGACGTCGACGGCGCGCACATTCGCACGCTGTTGCTGACGTTCTTCTATCGCCAGTTCCTGGAACTGATCGAGCGCGGCCACATCTACATCGCGCAGCCGCCACTGTATCGCATCAAGAAGGGCCGCCGCGAGCAGTACCTGGATACCGAAATGCAGAAGGATCGCTTCCTTCTGGACGAAGGCATCGAGGACGCCACGGTCATCGTGCGCAACGGCAGCGCGAACGGCACCGAACTGAGCAAGAGCCAGATCCGCCAGTTCTGCGACATGATGATGGACCTGGACAAGCTGGGCGGGATTCTCCGCCGCAAGACCGTTAATCTGATCGATTTCCTTGAGAAGCGCGACGAAAGAGGCCGCTATCCGATCGGGATGGCCATGCGTGGCGACGAGCAGGTGTGGGCCTATACCGAGAAGGAACTGGCAGCACTGGAAGAAGAAGCCGCTTCCTCCAACGGCAACGGCAACGGCGAGGAAGAGGAAGAGCAGAAGGTCAAAGGCAATGGCAGCGATCTATTCAGCGCCGGCGACGAAGAAGATGTCGAGCAGGATGCCGCCGAGGCCGTCGAGGAACCGGTCGTGCCGATCGATTTCTACGAGCTGCCGGAGGGCAAGGAGATCGAAGCGATCGTCAAGGCGCTCGAGAAGATGAAGTTCGACCTGAGCCTGTTCGATGTCAGTCACCTGGACCGCGGTGAAGGTGGAACGGACGAAGCCGCTCCCTTCTTTGTCCACGACAAGGGCAAGACCGAGCACCCGTGTCACTCGATCGTCGAAGTATTCGATCGCGTGAAGGACATCGGTGCGCGCGGCATTCAGATCCAGCGCTACAAAGGTCTCGGCGAAATGAACCCGGGGCAGTTGTGGGAGACCACGATGGATCCGAAGACGCGCCGCCTGCTGCAGGTGAAGCTCGAAGACGTCGTCACGGCGGACGAGATGTTCACCACGCTGATGGGCGACGAAGTCCTTCCACGCCGCGCCTTCATCCAACGCCACGCCCCGGAAGTGCAGAACCTCGACGTGTAGGAGCAGTGGCGAGTGGGTAGTGGCTAGTGATTAGTGGCTAGTGGCTAGTGGCGAGTGGCTAGTGGCGAGTAAGAGAAAATAGCAATCGCGATGGGCGAGAGGCTGTTATGGCTTCTCGCCCATTGTCATTTGTCGCGACCCTTCAGGCCGCGGACGTGGGTCCGTCCGGGGACCCAGGCCTGACGGCCTGGGCTAAGGAATCGCCGGCCCGTTGGGCCTGGGGATGGGTGGAAATGGCTGCTGTATTCTGAGGCAAACCGCTGAGCGCCAACGGCGCGTCATCCCTTAGCCCAGCCCATCGGGCTGGGTTCGAGGCGCGTTGGTTTTTTCGAGCCCTGAAGGGGCGACACATCATCCGTGGTCGCGGCCCTTCAGGCCGCGGACGTGGGCCGATCCAGGAACCCAGGCCTGCGGCCTGGGCTAAGGAATTGCCGGCCCTTTGGGCCTTTGTGTATTGGTGGAAGTGGATTGGGGCAGTAGAACGAAACGTCCCTGCAGGCCCATTGAATTTCCAGGCCATCGCGTCTGAGGCGTCGGTCGAATCCCAGCGAATGCACAGTGCTGTTTTGAGCGCCAACGGCGCGTCATCCCTTAGCCCAGCCCATCGGGCTGGGGTTCAGGCGCGTCCGTTTTTTCGAGCCCTGAAGGGGCGACACATCATCCTGCATCGCGGCCCTTCAGGCCGCGGACGTGGGTCGATCCCGGGAACCCAGGCCTGACGGCCTGGGCAAAGGAATCACCGGCCCGTTGGGCCTTGGGGTCCGGCGGGAATGGCAGTCACGTTGTAAGGCTCACCACAGTTTGAAATCCAGGCGGGTAGCCCGAGCGTGTTGTTGAAATCGATTGCCGCATTCCCTATCGAACACCTGAGCGCCAACGGATTCATTGCCTCGTTGGGCACGGGGTGTTGGTGGAATTGGATTCAAACGAATGGGCGGAACATTCTTGAGCGCCAACGGCGCGTCATCCCTTAGCCCAGCCCATCGGGCTGGGGTTCAGGCGCGTCCGTTATTTCGAGCCCTGAAGGGGCGACACATCATCGGTGACCGCAGCCCTTCAGGCCGCGGAGACGGGCCGATCCGGGTACCCAGGCCTGCGGCCTGGGCTAAGGAATCGCCGGCCCGTTGGGCCTGGGTGTTAGTGAAAGAAAGGATGGACTTGTGCCCAATCAGCCCTCAGGCTGCGGATTCATTTTGCTCCTTCTCCGACATCCCAATATCCAGCGAGCCTGAAGCCGTATCCTTCGTTTCGCCATGCCGTGTCAGCAAAAGAGACAGGGTCGCGAAAGGCAGAACGGCACGCAATTCCGCCCAGCTCGAAGTTCCCACCACGTTCGATCCGCGCGGTTTCACTCAGATCACCTTCCCAAGCTGACCCGTCAGATGGGGCCCCTACATAGTTGGTATGAACCTCGTCCTGACACCATTCTCCCACGTTTCCGCTCATGTCATAGAGGCCCCAGGAATTTGGGAGCTTCTGTCCTATGGCATGCGCGTATTCCTCACCAGTATTGTGCCTGTTCCAAGCGAAACCGTATACTATCTCGTAGTTGGGATCATCCCCCCAATAGAACCTCGTTGTTGTGCCCGCCCGACAGGCGTACTCCCATTCTGCTTCAGAAGGAAGTCGCACGCGGAAGGATCCCTGGTTTGTAGCCCGAACATAGTCGTTGAGTACCGCAATGTAGTCCTGGGCGTCATCCCATGAAACATAGCTCGCGGGTTGCAAGGTATAGTGGGGAATAGCAGTAGCCTCTTCCGCCCATGGCTCTGTTTCCATCAACGCCTTCCATTGCCCTTTCGTGACCTCATATCTCCCCATGTAGAAGGAGTGGTCAATGTCAACTAGATGTTGCGGAGCTTCGTAGCCGTAGCTGTCTTGCTCTCCCGGATACCTCCCCATCAGGAAGCTGCCGGAGGGGATGGGAACAAACGTGAGAGGGACATCGCCGGGGAGCATGATGGTGACTTCTGTTGGTGCCGAGCGAATCTCAACGCTCTCCAGGAAGAAGGAACCATCCGGATCAAGTATCTGGTGCTCCGGATCGGCCAATAAGTCAAGAGACTCGAGCAGACTCTCGCCCACGCCCATGTTCGGAGGGAAGTAGACTGTATACTGCCGGGAATTGCCCAAGGTCGGCGTGTTCAAGGCCTGCCCTGTGGGGGCAACAACCGTGTAGCGTCCCGTGCGGAAGAGCGATTCATTCATGCGAAGTCGGAAGGTCGGGGCCAACTGAGGATCTTCGTAATCACTAGCGATTGTGAAGATCCCGTAGTACATCCTGCCGGGTTCGATCAGGACGTTATTCTCCGGGTCGAGGGAGGAACCCCAGAATCCGAATTGGTACTCATTCGAATCGGATGGCGAAACAGAGAGTCGCTGTCCGTCTGAATCATAAGAGAATTCCGGAGGATCAAACAGACCTGGAATGTCGAAGTGCTGCCAGCCATCCGTTCCATTCGCGAAATCATAAACCCGTTCGACGCGGGATTGAGAAAGGCTGGAGTCCGACAGGGGGGCGATGGAAACGTGATCCAGCTTAAGTGTCGCGGTGTTCGAGTCCTCCGGAGAGAAATTCAGCATATCGAAATACAGTTCAAAGATGGAACATGTGGCGGGCGGAGAGAAGTAGAGGTCGTAGTAGGAACCGATTTGCCGTGGGGAGTAGGTGCCTCCTGCATTTGATTCGACAACAAGGACGTCGGATTGCTGAGCGTTCTGCGTTGTCATGCGAATGCGGAACGTGGGAACGATGGAGGCGTCATTCTGGTCGCTCAAAATCCTACAGGATGCCTTGAAGATCGTGTTGCCATCGGCCCGATCGACGGTGAGTCGAATGCTGCTGGAATTGCGAAGGGTAGCATCGGATTCGGCAACCTCGAAGGCGGGGGATTGCCAGATGCCGACGAGGTTGGAATTCGATGTGGCCGTCATGTTCAACGTCCCTGGTTCGCCAATCGTGCTCGAGAACCCGGGGGCATCGAACGGAGGCCAACCGAATGGCTTCCATCCCTCGCGATCTCTCTCGAAATCGAATGTGACTGGCACTGGATCGGGATTCACCAACGGCACCGGCGTTGCTGGGAAGACAACTACGCGCAAGCCGACGAGATTCGATTGGGCACTCAACCAAGCTAGGTCATGGAGCAAGTCGAAGCAACTCGGTACAGTCTCGTTCAAGCCAAACGATTCCCTTGATGTACCTGTACAAGAATCGGCAGCGCTGTCGCTGCTTCCTCCGTAAGCTCTTACGTAGCTATACCAGTGCCCATCCGGATCCCAAGGGGGATCCGGAGCCACACAGGTCTCACGCCGATAGGTCGTCCACTCGGCCACATTGCCACTCATGTCGTAGAGACCCCAGGCGTTTGGGAGCTTGCCTCCAACTGGTTGTTTTACGCCGTTCGCATTGTCCTCGAACCAGGCGTAGTTCCCTATCGCCGTGTGGCGTGGGTCATCACCCCAGTAGTAGTCCGTGGTTGTCCCAGCCGCGTAGGCGTACTCCCACTGATCGACCGACGGTAGCGCCGCCCCGGCAAAGACCTCGGGGTACTCAGCGCGCAGATAGTCACCGAGAGTCTTCACGAAGTTCACAGCCTCGTCCTGCGTCATGTTGGTGGCCGGTTTCAAGAAGTCCGGTGACTCCGGATCGCCCGATTCGCCGGTGGGCGTGGAGCCAGTGAGAGCTTGCCATTGGCCGTTCGTGATCTCGAACTGGCCCATGTAGAAATCGCGTGTGATACCCGTGCCTTCATCCGATCCCCGCGGCGCGCGGACAAAGATCAGGGGCAGCTCAACGCCGCCGGGGAGGATGGCAGTGAAGTCGGCAGGCACAGCATCGCCGCAGACCCCATTCACACAGATCAGACACAGTATAAGCAGAAGTGTTCTCATCCCGAATCCCTCCGATCCTGGCGACAACAGTCCATATTGTGGCGCGATGATCAGTCAGGGCAATCTGTTTCTCGATGCAGAGGCCCCTCACCGCCGCCTGGCCAGGACATACAGCGGGCCTCTTCCGATTGCGAGGGACACGGCGATCAGGAAGCAGAGCATGACGAGCGGGACGCGGAGGGGGAAGTCGAGGAGTTCGTGGGCGGCGGTGGCCAGGAGTGCGGCGGCGGCGGCTCGGCGGATGATCCAGCGCGAGGGCGAGAGCCCGGCGAGGTCTTTGCGCCAGTCGCGCGCGGCGGCGACCAGTGCGCCCACCACCAGGAGTGCCCACACGCCCGCGCCGACCACGCCCCACTCTGCAAGGATTTCCAGGTAGTCGTTGTGGCTGTGGACGGGCACGAGGTCGAGCGGTCGGCGCGAGTAGCGGTTCAGCGCAGCTTCGATCCCGCCGGGGCCGAGCCCGATCAGTGGGGCCTGGCGCCAGCCGTCCATCGTGGCGGCCCAGTAACCGTAACGATCGTCGGTGCCGACGTCGGTGCTGCTGAATCGCAGCGAAAACTGGCTGAGGGCCGCGGCGCTGATCAGCAGAACGATCAGTCCTCCGGCAACGACGATCCCGACAACGGCTCGCGGACCCAGGCGCGCCGGGCGATGGCCGCCTCGGTTGCGCGTCCAATGGATCAAGGCTTCCAGCACGCCCCAGGCGAGCAGGACGCTGCCGCCCAGCAGAATGGACGCGCGCGAGAGGCTGAGGACCCAACCGACGAGCGCCAGCAGCACGAGGATCCCGAGCAGCATTGCCGGGTGGCGGCCGGTCCAGAACTCGTCGTGATCCGGTCGGCGTCTATTCCAGACGGCGATCAGCGCCGCGGCGGCCGGCAGGCAAAGCAGCAGCAGCGCGGCGTAGTGGTTCGGGTTCACGAGCGCGCCGCTGGCGCGGACCGCGTCGGAGAGGATGAACTGCAGCGCGCCCCAGAGGCCTTGGAAGAGGGCCGCGGCGGTCAGCGCAATGGTTAGTCGCAGCGCCGGGCCTCGGTGGCGAGCCAGCAGAAGCACCGCCAGGAAGAACCCGGCAAATGCAATGGCCAGTCGCAGTGTTTCGTTTGCCGCGAACGGCACGATTGCCAGCGGCAGTCGGGCGGGCAGGTCCGCACTGGCGGCCTCCACCGCGCCCCAGATTTCGGCACGATAGGCCGATCCGCTCAGGACCGTTGCGGCGGGCAGGCGGATATTCTGCAGGCCAATCCAGAGAACCGGCCAGCACACGGCCGCGGCAGCGAGGCGTTCGCTCCACGAGCCGTCCCGGGACCAGCGCCCGACCGCCAACCCCACGGCCGCCCAGGCGCCCAGCAGGCCGCCGCCCCACATCAGCCAGGCCTTCGCGGCGGGGGAGACGCCGCCGAACGAAACCATCGCGATGAGTAGCATCGCGTAAACGACGGCTTCGGCGAGGGCATCGCCGAGGCGCATCCAGCGCGGGCGTCGGTGAATGCGCGGCGGGCGGGAGGTTCGCCTACTCATCGGCGGCCTCCGGGCGAACGGCTCGCCATTCCAGGATCGGACGTTCGCCCTGATCCAGGTAACCTCGCTGGTCGCGCAAGAGGCTGATGCTCAGCACCGCACCGTTCGATTGCGGCGGCACGGTGATGGTCAAATCCTGCCAGTCGGCAATCTCATGGGATGCGTAGATGCGCAGCGGCTTTTCATCGCCGCCTCGCTCGACGGACAGAATGACGTCGGAGTTTGCAGGCGGCGTGACGCGCACTTCGGCCGTCACGCGGACTGCTGTTTCCGGCGGGGCGAGCGCGCGCAGGATGTTCCACTGGAATCGACGACCGAGGTTGCGATCCATCTCGATCACGGCGCGCGGTTCGGGATCGTGCTGCCACTCGACGCGAACGCCGGTCCCCTTTGGCGGCGGCTGCCAGCCCAGCGGCCGGGCTTCGTCCCAAGGGGAACTGTCATTCGTCAGCGGCTGAATGAGCCCTTTGCGCAGCTCGAACGGTGCGCCGGTTTCCTCCAGGTCACGCAGCCAGAGCTGCCGCGCTTCCTCGTACCGCAGTGGCACGAGGGCGCTGACGATCGTGCGATGCCGCAGCGCCGGATCGCTCAGCCATTCCGCCGGCAGCGCCTCTACGATGGATGCGAACGCGCCGGGGCCGTAGATGCGATCGATGGAATCGGCCAGGGCGGGGCGTTCCTTCGGGGGGACGGTGCTCAGGCCGAGAGCCTTGAAGGCTTGCTCGGGCGTGTCGCCCAGCACGGCTACTTCATCCAGTGCCTCCGCCAGTCGATTCGGGCCAAGGGCTGCCAGCTCGCGAGCGGCCTTGCGCGCATCCGCGGGCCGTCCGGCCAGTTCCCACAGGCGAATTGCCTGGCGCCGCCGGCGCGGATTAACCGGATCGAGGAGCGCGGCCTGCTCAAGCGCTGCCTGGGCCACGTCGATGCGGCCGGCGTAGAGTTCCGCCTCTGCGAGGCGCGTCCACAGAACCGACCGACGTGGATCCGAAAGTAGGCCGCGACGGAATTCCTCGGCCGCTTCGTTCGGGCGCGGGGGAAAGGCGTTGTCGAGCAAGGCGCGGCCGCGCTGGAGGCGGAATTCGGGGTTTGCAGAATTCCCTTCGTAGACCGCCAGTGTCGCCAACCCCTGGGCGCGGGCGTCGCGCCATTGGGCTTCCTGGCGGAAGTGAGTCGACGAACTCGCCGTCCATCCGATGAAACCCGCGGCCAGCACGATTCCCGCTGCGATGCGGACGATACGGATGGGTGTGGTTGAGGGCATGGGGGAGGCTTCGAGGAAACGCTACTCGGGATCGACCTCGCTGTCGTCTTCCGAGGCTCCCGGGCCGAGATCCAGCATGGATTTGTCGCCTATGTAGGTCTTGAAGGAAGGGTGGGCAAGGGAATCGATGTGGCGGATGACTTCGTGAATGCGTCCGGCCGCGCGCAGGATGGCCTGGATGTTCTCGCGCGTATCTTCGTCCTTCACATCGTGTAGCAACATTTCTGCGTATCCGGTGATAGCGTTCAGCGGATTGTTGATCTCGTGGTTGTACGTAATTGCCGTGCCGGCGATCGTGGCGATCTGCTCCGATTCGCGGCGCGCTTCCTCGGCGCGGCGGCGCTCGGTGACGTCGCTCTGAATCGCGACGAAGTGCGTGATGTTGCCTTCGGAATCGCGCACGGGCGAGATCTTCCACTCGCTTTCGAATTCCGAGCCATCCTTGCGATAGTTCTTCGTTACGCCGGAGTAGGGAAGTCCACGCGCCAGGTTGCGCGCCAATGTATCCAGCATTCCTGGGTCGGTGTCGGGGCCGCCCATGATACTGATGGGTTGACCGACCACTTCATCGGCCGTGTAGCCGGTCATGCGTGTGAAGCCTTCGTTGACGAAGACGATGCGCGGGCCGCCGCGAAGCGAAAGGTCCGCGGACGTGATGATGATGCCCTCGCTGGCATCGCGCACGGCGGCCTCGAGAACACGCAGGCGTTGTTCGACGCTCTTCAACTGCGTGATATCACGCGCGACGGCAATCATCCCCATCGGGTTTCCATCGGGGCTGAGTAACCGCGTCGTCGACATCAGTGCGGGGAACGTCGAACCGTCCTTTCGCACGTGAGAAATCTCGCCGGTGAATCCGCCCGTCTTCATCACGGACTGCATGCAGGGGCGAACCTGCTCTTCCATTTGCTCGGCCGTGTAGCAGATCGAAATGTGGTGGCCGATCAGTTCTTCCACGTCGCGGCCGTGCATTTGTGCCCACGCGTTGTTCGCAAACAGGAAGTGACCGTCGAGATCGTTGAGCGCGATTCCGTCGATGGATTGCTCGACGGAAATGGCGAAGCGACGGAGTTCTTCCTCCGTCTGCATGCGTTGCGTGCTGTCGTAGTAGACGATCGCAAGTTGAGCGTCGCCAAGTTTGAAAATGTAGTCATTGTGACAGTGCGTCAGCTTTCGGCCTTCGTACAATCGCGTCTGGTGATGGCGGGGCTGGCCGTCGCCGGCTACGGCCTGCATCTTATCGAAGAGACCGCTGCTGCGAACGTGGGGGAAGAGTTCCGAGACCGAGTGCCCGACCGTATTGCGGGCCGGCATGCTCTCGATGCGTTCGGCACCGCGATTGAATTCGCGAACCACGAACTGGGCGCCATCGTCCTGGATGTCGCACACGACGACACCGTAGTTCATGTGGTCGACGAGGCGCCGGATCCTGTCCTGCTCTGCCCGGGCGGCGCGCAGTTCCTCTTCCAACTCAGCCGCCTTGCGGCGCAGGGCTTCCAACTCGTCCATATCGTGTGTGGCCGGTTCCCGGTCCGACATTCGGCACCCGATTTCGTCGATCCGCATTCTCTCCCGCATCGCTCCCCTTAAACTCAACTAAACACCCCGATTGCAGGCGGGATCGCAACAGGAAACCCCCAAACGAACCAAGGCGGCTCCGGGAGGGAGCCGCCTTGGGGGAGATGGTCAGGTTTGGATTTCGGCTGTTACGGCGCCGGAGCCGAGAAGACCTCGACGCGTTCGACGAAGATCGATCCGCCGACCAGGACATTGTCTGCGCTCGGATCCGTCAACAGGTCGAAGGAGCACAGGAGTTCGCGTCCGACGCCCATGTTGACCGGGAAGAACACCATGTAGTCCTTCGGCCCATCGGTCGTCGGGACGTTGTCCGCGGTGCCCGTGGAAGCGATGTTCGTGTACTGGCTGACGCGGAAGAGCGACTCGTTCAGGCGCAGGCGGAACTCCGGCACCTGGTCCGGGTCGGCAATGTTGGTTCCGACCGAGTAGACCGCCCCGTAGAGGCGATCGGCCACGATGGGAACGTTGTTGGCCGGATCGATCGTCGATCCCCAGAAGCCGAACTGGAAGTCGCCCGTGTCCGCGATTTCGATGCCGAGGCGCGAGTTCGCCGAATCGTATGCGAAGGCCGGTTCGCTGAAGTTGCTGCCCATGGTGAACGAGTTCCAACCGTCCTGATCGCCCACGAAGTCGTAGACGCGTTCGGAGGTGGCGCCATCCAACAATGTGCTCGGCATCGGCTGGATCGTCACGTAGTCGAGCATCACCGTGGCCGTGGCCGAATCCAGTGGATAGAAGTTCAGCATGTCGAACTGGAACCGGAAGATCGGGCTGGTGGCAGACGGACGGAACAGCAACGTGTAGTCGCGTCCCGCGACGGTCGGGGAGAACGCGCCATCGTAGTGCGACTCGATCGAGAGCACTTCCGACTGCTGGCTGTTGTCGGCGGTTGTACGAACACGGATCTGCGGCACGAGGACCTGATCCGGCTCATCCGTCATCACCGTGTAGGTGGACGAGAAGATCGTCGACCCGATCGTTCCCATCAGCGGGATCGCATCGGCGTCGCGCGCCGGCTCGCCCGGGGCGACGATCTCGAAGGCCGGCGATTGCCAGATACCAACCTGGTTCACGTTCGTGTTCGCGGTCATGTCGAGCGTGCCCGGTTCTCCCGTCCGATTACCAAATGTCGGTGGCGGGAAGTCCAGGAAGCTGAAGGACTGCCAGCCCTCCGTATCGTCCACGAAATCGAACTCGATCGGCGTCGATGTCGGCGTCGGCGTCGGCGTGTCCGAAGGCGTGACTGTTGGCGTGGCCGTTGGTGTGCCTGTTGGCGTCAGCGTCGGCGTGGGAGTCGGCGTACTCGTCGGAGTATCCGTCGGCGTCGGGCTGATCGTGGCCGTGGGCGTTGGGGTTGGCGTGCTCGTGGGCGTATCGGTCGGTGTCGGACTGATTGTCGCCGTCGGTGTTGGCGTCGGCGTGCTGGTCGGGACATCCGTGGGAGTCACCGTAGGCGTCTCGGTGGGAGTCGCCGTCGGTGTATCGGTTGGCGTAGCCGTCGTCGTCGTGGGTGTGTCCGTCGGAGTCACGGTCGGCGTCTCAGAGGGCGTTGCCGTCGGCGTGTCCGAAGGCGTTGGTGATGGCGTATCAGACGGAGTTGCTGTCGGTGTGTCCGAAGGTGTCGGGCTTGGGGTATCTGATGGCGTAGGCGACGGCGTGGCCGTCGGGGTATCCGAAGGTGTTGGACTCGGAGTATCGGACGGTGTCGGAGACGGTGTGTCACTCGGGGTCGCCGTGGGCGTGTCCGAAGGTGTTGGCGACGGTGTGTCGCTTGGCGTCGGAGACGGCGTGTCAGACGGCGTGGCTGTGGGTGTGTCCGAAGGCGTCGCGGTGGGCGTATCGGACGGCGTCGGAGATGGTGTGTCACTCGGAGTCGCCGTGGGTGTGTCCGAGGGAGTGGGTGACGGAGTGTCACTCGGGGTCGCCGTGGGTGTGTCGCTCGGAGTCGGACTTGGAGTATCAGACGGCGTAGCCGTCGGTGTGTCCGAAGGCGTGGGCGACGGTGTATCTGACGGAGTAGCCGTTGGTGTATCCGAGGGGGTTGGGCTCGGAGTATCGCTCGGTGTCGGAGACGGAGTGTCACTCGGTGTTGCTGTGGGTGTATCCGAAGGCGTCGGGCTGGGTGTATCCGACGGAGTCGGGCTTGGAGTATCAGACGGCGTGGCCGTTGGCGTATCCGAAGGTGTTGGACTCGGAGTATCGGACGGTGTCGGAGACGGAGTGTCACTCGGGGTCGCCGTGGGTGTGTCCGAGGGAGTGGGTGACGGTGTGTCGCTCGGAGTCGGACTTGGAGTATCAGACGGAGTAGCCGTCGGTGTGTCCGAAGGCGTGGGGCTCGGAGTATCCGAAGGTGTTGGAGACGGAGTGTCGCTCGGCGTTGCCGTGGGCGTGTCCGAAGGCGTGGGGCTGGGTGTATCCGACGGGGTGGGCGATGGCGTATCGCTTGGCGTCGGACTCGGGGTATCCGACGGAGTGGCCGTCGGGGTATCCGAAGGTGTTGGGCTCGGAGTATCCGACGGTGTCGGAGACGGAGTATCGCTTGGCGTGGGTGACGGCGTATCCGAAGGCGTGGCCGTTGGTGTATCCGAGGGAGTGGGTGACGGTGTGTCGCTCGGAGTCGGACTTGGAGTAT